>DATDCF010000210.1:0-11754 GCA_036524475.1 Acidimicrobiia bacterium
CGGTTTTCTAGGACCAGCGATGCGCAAAACCCTCTCCGTCACGGATTCGGCGTTGGAAACGTCCGTCGCCGGGGTGAATTTCCCCACGCCGATAGGGCTAGCTGCAGGATTCGACAAAAACGGTCGGGCAATCCGGACAATGGCCGGCATCGGATTTGGTTTCGTTGAGATCGGGTCAGTCTCATTGTCGTGGTCGCCGGGCAATTCGAGGCCCCGACTGTTCCGACTCCCTGATGACAGGTCTGTGATCGTCGCCTATGGGGTTCCCAATGAGGGTGCCGAGGCGGTGTCGTCGCGGCTCTCCCGCACCGAGTTCTCCGTTCCGGTTGGGATCAATATTGTCAAAACAAACGGTGGTCCTGGCTCCCCACCCGGATCAGACGAGGCAATCGTCGCAGAATATGTCGAGGCCACCCGCGCACTTCAGCGACACGCCGACTACTTGATGTTTAACCTGAGCTGCCCGAACACCGCAGACGGCAAAGACTTCTTCTCCGATGCATCTCGTCTCGACATGTGGCTATCTGCGATGGCTGCAGAGAAAACTGTTCGACCCATTTTCCTAAAGGTCTCCCCTCTCGGTGGTGTCCCGGCGGTTGAGCGGCTCCTGGCGTCGCTCGAGCCCTATGACTTCGTCGACGGAATCATGTTCAACCTTCCGATCGTCAAGCCCGAAGGTGAAATAGTTACCCCACGCGCAGTCTGGTCCGACCTTCCGGGTGCGGTATCCGGTCCGCCTTCCGCCGCGATGCTCGACTCGTGCCTGGCAGCTTGCTATCGAATGATGGATAAGAATCGATACCGTTTGTTCGCTTCGGGCGGAGTATCAACCGGCGCCAATGCGTATCAGAAGATCCGTCTAGGAGCTTCCCTCGTTTCTCTTCATACGGCCCTGATCTACGAAGGCCCGCTGGTGGTACGTCGTGTGACACGCCAACTGTCTCAACTGCTCGCACGCGATGGGATTGCTCATATCGCCGATGTCGTCGGGGCGGATAACTCGTAGCTGATAACAGCATGGAAGGTTCCGCCCAGAATCTACGTCAAATATCTGTTTCTGAGAGCGGCGCGATGGTGGTCGTGGGTAACCTCGGCACGCCAAGACGTGTCGAACCCCAAGACACGACCGTTCGGGAGGAATCATGACAGATACGGCCAAACGTTCGTCGAGCGGAAATTCGGGTCTTGACTCGTACTTCCATCTCAGCGAGCGTGGTACATCGGTCGGCACGGAGGTCCGCGCCGGCGCAACGACATTCCTGGTGATGGCCTACATCATCTTCGTCAACCCCAGCATTCTCGGAGCAGCTGGCCTCGACCCCGGCGCCGTCGCCGCGGGTACAGCCTTAGTCGCCGGGCTGCTATCGATTCTGATGGGAGTCGTCGCCAACTACCCGATTGCAATGGCTGCCGGTCTCGGGATCAATGCCGCCGTTGCGTTCGGACTGGTGTTGGGCGATGGGCTTACCCCTGAGGGTGCAATGGGTGTCATCGTCCTCGAAGGTCTGATCGTCGCGGTGTTGGTGCTCGTCGGCCTCCGGGAGGCGATCATGACCGCCGTACCCCTCAGTCTGAAACGGGCCATCGGCGTTGGAATCGGGCTCTTCATCCTGTTTATTGGCTTTGTGAACGGCGGCTTGATCGGGATCCCCGAAGGCGGCGCGGTACCGGTGGAGTTCATCTTCCCCAATACCGACGGTGCCTGGCTCACCCTTATCGGATTGGTCATCACGGTTTTGCTCTACGCGAGGAAAGTCCCCGGGGCGTTGATCATCAGCATCGCTCTGACCACGGTTGTCGGTTTGATAATGGGGGTGGCTACATGGCCCGAGACATTGACGGCGACTCCGAATTTCGACACGTTGGGAGCATTCGACCTCGGTGACGTCTTCACCAAGCTCGGATTTGTGGCAGCGGCGCTGACCATTTTCAGCTTCATGCTGACCGACTTCTTCGACACCATGGGCACAGCGACTGCGATTGTCGAACAGGCCGATCTCGCTGAGGAAGACGGAACCGTCCCTGGAATCGGCAAGCTGCTGTTCATCGACTCCCTGGGTGCCGCCGCCGGTGGCGCTGCGGGTGTCAGTTCGAACACGAGCTACATCGAGAGCTCAGCGGGTGTCGCCGAAGGAGGTCGAACCGGTCTCACATCGGTTGTCGTAGGCGTTCTCTTCCTGGGAGCGATTTTTCTCGGACCGCTCGCCGGTGTCGTGCCCACGCAGGCCACAGCCCCGGTGCTGATCCTGATTGGTTTCCTGATGGCCGGTCTAATCAAGGGAATCGACTTTGACGATTTCGAAGAGGGATTCCCTGCGCTTTTGACGATCGTTCTGATGCCTCTGACCTTCAGCATCACTGTCGGGATAGGCGCCGGCTTCATCATGTACACACTGATCAAAGTCGTAAAGGGACAGGCTTCCGAAGTTCATCTTTTGATGTGGATCGTGACGCTCGCCTTCCTGGTCTACTTCGGCCAGGCCGTGATCGGATCAGCAATCAGCGCCTGAAGTCCAGAGCTCAATGTTTGCTGTAATGACGATGGGACCCGGATTCGAGGTCCCATCGTCACGTCCCGGGAGCTTTTTTGCCACGACTGATGTGAGACAGTTATGAGTGTCGAGAGGAGCCCATTGACGGCCGGCCAGGGTTTGGCGAATCTTGGGGTCGATGCTCATTCAGACGCCCGAGGGCCATTGGAAGCTTCCGGCTGCTCATCGGTGGATTCGGATGTCACCATCTCCTGGCCTCGATCGCCCACACTTACGACTCTTGACTCGAGGGGACGCGACCGCCCGTTGACGCATCCGCCAGTGGCCAGGTCAAATTCGTAATGGTGGCCGAGACACCGGAGGATGCCGTTTGGGAGAATCTCTGCAGTCTCGCGGAGGTCTTGACGTCCGTGTGGACAGTACCGCTCGATACGGTAGGTGACCCCATCAAGCAAAATGTCGATCGTGTCCGACGCCTGGTCATCACGTTCCCATTGCTCAACGGCTGACAAAGCATCAGGCCATGCAAACTTCAAAAGCCCCAACAGATGGTCGTTGTATAGGTCGGGGACTCGCCAAGCCTCGAATCGCAGGGACAGGAAGAAGTCTTCCCACGGCGTACTGCCATCGAGAATCGAAGGCAGCCACCGCGAATCGAAACTGTAGGTGTACTGGCAGTTCTCGGTCCCTCTGCGCAGCTGTTGTTGACCCTCGCGAAAGTCCACCGACCAGGCTCCACCACCAGGGCCAAGTATCTCGAATCCCACGTTCATGTCAATCCGCTCATTGAAGTATGAGCTCATCGAAAGCACCCTGTCGAAGTACGCGCAGAAGTCATCCCAAAGATCGGTGGTAGGGACGGGATGTCTGGCCCGGACTGCAGCAATCTCCGTGCGTCTTCGGTGAGCGTAAGAGTCGAGGTACGAATCGCGATCGGCAAAGGTGAAGCCCGACCAGGTCGCGTCACGGTGAACCTCTCCATCCCCGAGTTGGAAAGAATCTCCAGGTAGGAGCACTAGTGGGTTGGCGTCCGTCGCCTGCTTGGCTAGCCAGTCGGCAACCTGGTCCTGCGTCGGGAAAATGCCTCCCTCATCCATTTCTGCGTTTGCAAATCGGAGATCCTCATCAAGAAAGGCCGGAGGCCCCGCGAATGGGATTGTGACGTCAGGCTCCAGGAGGTCATGGACCCTCGATACGTATTTGAGCTTCGCTCGGCGCTTCTTGACGGATAATGCCTGCTTGTGTTCTTTAGGGTACCGATAGCAGATCGGGTACCAGGACGCCCCTGCGCCCTGCACCGCCAACCCGTCAACATGACCGCCGAGGCGGGTGCGAATTCGGCGAATCTGAGCGGGGGACAATCTCGCATCATTCATGTTGACCAAGGCCTGTCCCGCACTTCGGATGACCATGGCCGAGTCATGGTTCATCGGAGACTCCTCTGAAACGAAGAAGACTGTGATGCCGTCGGCGACCACTCTTTCATCCCACTCGTCCAACTCGATCAGGGGGCGGTCGCCACCGGAGGTGATCTTGGCCTTGAGGGCCGGCGAATGGTATTTCGGAATGAAGACAGGAACGCTCAATCCAACCCGAGCGAGAAACCAGCCGTCAACATGGTCCAGATGTTCGTGTGAGATAACGATGGCATCGGGGTTCGTCAAGTCGGATGCCAGCAGATGGTCGTTGGCCGGGTACTGGAACCAAGATCCAAGAAAAGCGCCTTCAGGTGAGAACCATGGATCGATCAATATCTCGGCGGCGTCCGTCTTCACCTTCAGGCCCGCATGACCCAAAGCAGTGACCAACATCAGTTCGACCGGTTGTCTGACATCGGCGGCTACGCCCTTTCGTCCTCTTGCGACCCTACCCGAAAGGTCGCCAGCCTGGCTTGAAGGCGCAGCGAATTGGTTGAAAAGCGATCTGAAATGACTTCGCTCGCTTGCATCTTTTGATGTGGATCGTGACGCTCGCCCTCCTGGTCCACTTCGGCCACGCCG
Organism: Acidimicrobiia bacterium; assembly: GCA_036524475.1. Lineage (GTDB taxonomy): Bacteria > Actinomycetota > Acidimicrobiia > Spongiisociales > ZC4RG35 > MA-ANB-1. The sequence goes on from DATDCF010000210.1 coordinate 4,493, forward strand.
TAATCGGATCAGCAATCAGCGCCTAACAAGGGTCATCGAGCGAAGGGGTCTGTCACGGGCTCCTTCGCCGTGTCGGGGGCTCGTTTGGAAGCCCTGGACGCCTGCGCCCGAACCGCTAGCGGGCCGGCGATTGCCATCAAAAGCACATATGCCGCCGCCAGTGCGGGCAATTGTTGTCCGCCGGCCACACTGGCACCAAGCCCTGCGATGATGATCGAGAACTCACCTCTAGGTATAAGCAACATGCCCGCCCTCTTCTGGCCCCGGGCGCCGATGCCCGCTCGTCGTGCGCTCCATCGCCCCACCCACACCTTGGTTGCTGCGGTCACGAAACCGAGCGCCACCGCCACGAAGAGAACGTCCGGTATCTTCCCCGGGTCGGTAGAGAGGCCGAAAAAGAGGAAGAAAACTGCAGCGAACAGATCGCGCAGGGGCGCGAGAAGCACCCTGGCCCTCTCCGCGGACAGGCCTGAAACGCTGATCCCGACGAGGAACGCCCCGACCGCCGCTGACACACCGATCCGTTCGGCGATGCCGGCGACCAGAAGGGTGAGCCCGAAAATCGTCAGCAGGCTTACCTCGTCAGAAGTGTGAAAGATGAACGTTCCCATGCGGTCGCCCTGCCGGTGGGCGAAGGCGATGGAGACGACTACCGCGGTCAACGCTATAAGGGCCGCGAGGATCGCCCCGATTGCGGTTCCCCCTAGGGCGAGCACGCCAAGGATCGGAAGAAACAGTGCCATCACGAGATCTTCGAAAACCAGCAGCGAGAGCACAATTGGCGTCTCCCGGTTTCCTGTCCATCCCATATCGCCGAGCATCTTCGCAATAACGCCGCTCGAGGAGATGTAGGTCACCCCACCGAGAAATAGTGCCGGAACGACGGTCCACCCGAGCAAGAGGCCGGCAACAAAGCCAGGGATGAAGTTAGAAAGCAGGTCGACGATTCCTGAGAAGGCGACGCTCTTCATCCCATCTACCAACTCGTCTGCTGAGTACTCGAGGCCAAGCATCAGAAGTAGGAATATGACTCCTATTTCTGCTCCGACCGCGATGAATTCCTCGGAGGTCACGATTGGGAGTATTCCTCCCTCGCCCAGAATCAGCCCGGCGATCAGGAATAGGGGTATTGGCGATATGGAGAGGCGAGCCGCCAGCCTCGCCACCAAGCCGAGCCCGAGGATGACAGCCCCCAGTTCGACCAGGAGGCTGGCAACCTCGTTCATCTCTTACCCTTCACTCAGGAGGTCTTCGACCTGTGCGATCCCTTCGGTCGTGCCAACGACTACAAGAGTGTCGCCGGCGTGAACCTCAAAACCGGGTCCGGGTGCGGGATATGGAACGTCGTCGCGGATTACTGCGACCACGGAAACGCCAGTGCGGGTGCGGGTTCTGGTGTCTCCGATTGAACGTCCGACGTATGGTGTTCCCTCTTCCACGTGGAGCCAGTCGATGGCCAATCCCTCGACCTGCTGACGGAGGTGGGTGAGGTTTTCGACGATCTCCGATCCTCCCAGAGCGTCAGAGAGGGCGTGGCTGTCTTCGTCCGTGAGTGAGAGATTCAGGGTGGCAGCGTCGGGATCTGAAGCCTCACAAACAAAAAGCTCCCTTTTCCCGGTCCGGTGATGCACGACACCCACCCGTCGGCCATCGTCGGTGACGAACTCATGTTTGACGCCCACTCCGGGCAAGGATGTCTTGGTGATTTTTGTCATGTCGCTCTCGGGAACGGTCTCATCCTATTGGCTATTCCGGCGATGGACCTAGTCCTTCGGGTAATCGTGTCCTCTCGAGAGCCCCCTAGACGTGCCAGACGAGAATCCTCAGTCGATAATGCGTAGTTAGGATCGCGGGAAAGACGAAAGGGAGACGAATTGAGGATGCCGGAAGAGCTCGAGGCCGCTTTCAACGATCAGATAACGATGGAGTTGGGATCAGCCAACGCCTATCTGCAGTTGGCCGCCTATCTCAACCACGAGAATCTCAATGGGATGAGCAGTTGGATGCGCGCCCAGGCGGCCGAGGAAAGAGCCCATGCCGATAGGTTCCTCGACTTCGTACTCGACCGTGGAGGCAAGGCAACGATTGGAAGTGTTGACGCACCCAAGTCCGATTTTTCGGGAGCGCTGGAAGCCTTTGAGACCGCCCTTGCCCAGGAGGAGTCGGTGACTGCTGCGATCCATGACCTATACCGATTGGCCGACAAACTCGGCGACCTCTCGAGCTTCCCGTTCCTACAGGATTTCATCTCGGAACAGAATGAAGAAGAGGCAACCGTGGGAACAATTGTCGACCGTTTGCGTCTCGCCGACGGGCAATCCAGCGCTCTCTTCCAACTCGACTCGGAACTCGGAGCCCGTTCGGTTTAGATCGACCGCATCCGGTTTCCGCGGGAATTGTGTTCCACCTCGGCCAAACCAAGAGCCTCGAGGACCGGTGGGACATAGTTGCCCACCCGGCCCCGTAGTCCCTTCTTCAAGCCGTACCAGCCGCCGACAGGATTGTCGGCCGAGCGCGCCCACGCTTCGACTGAACCATCGGGCGCCGGTTTCTGCTCATCGGCGTTGCCCAAAGGCACCCAGTCACCCTGTTCTTTGAGCCAGTTGTGGAGGTCGTCGATGATGCGCAGGTCGTAGTGCAAAACCGTCTTTCCCACGGTGCAAACCAGAACCGGTGGATCATTGTCCTCGTCCCGATGCATCAGAATCTCGGAACCGAGGCTGGGGGTCTTCAGCACCCAGGGGTCGTCTGCGATGCCGGAACCGCTGAATGGTGCAGCCGTCATTGCGTCTCCTAACTCCGTAACAATTTGGTTACACTAGCACCGTCATCGGAAAGGATGTGTTGTGACCACGTACAGCGTGACCCGAGCCATCAAGGCTCCCGCGCAGACAATTCGGGATCTCCTCTCGAACGCCGACTCCTATCCCGAGTGGAACAAGTCGGTGCTTGCCATCGAGGGCCAGATCGCGGAGGGGGAGAAGATCAAACTCATCTCGATCGCCAACCCGGACCGTCAGTTCAAGTTAAATGTCACCGAGGTCGACGCTCCGAACTCGATGGTTTGGTGGGAAGGGATGCCGCTTGGTCTTTTCAAGGGCGTCCGAACGTTCAAGCTCACGCCCCGGGACGGAGGGACCGAATTCTCGATGGAGGAGGTCTATTCCGGACTGATGGCACCCATGATCACCAAGTCGATACCCGACATGACGGAATCGTTTGACCTGTTCGCCGATGGTCTCAAGGCCGAAGCGGAGAAGCGTGCCGGCTGAGCGCCTGGACCATGACCCATTCGACGCCCTCGGCGACCCGAATCGTCGTGCGATAATCGAGGTGCTCGCGGGAGGAGACCGGGCGGTCAGCGAAATTGCTCAGGCACTTCCGATAAGCCGGCCTGCGGTCTCCCGGCACCTCCGCCTCCTCAAAGAAGCCGGGCTCGTCAGCGACGCGGCTGTGGGGAACCGTCGGATGTACAGCCTCGATGTCAAGGGGATTGAGGCGATACAGGATTACATGACGAGCATTTGGGGTGAGGCGGCCATCCGTTTCAGGCTCGCGGCAGAAAATACGCGAGAATCCGGCTGATGGAGCCGATCGTTGTCGAGTTCGAGGTCGCCTGTTCTCCCGATCACACCTTCGAGATGTGGACGGAACGGGCCGCAATGTGGTGGCCACGTTCCCACTCGATGAGTCAAGACGCAGCTATGGAAGTCTCGTTCGAGCCCCATGTTGGCGGGCGGGTCTTCGAGCGGGCAACCGATGGATCCGAATTCGAATGGGGCGAGGTAACCGTGTGGGAACCGCCGGAACGCATCGGATACCTGTGGCATCTTTTCTTCGACAGATCGCAAGCCACCGATATCCAGGTGACTTTCAGCCCCACCGGCACGGGTACCACGGTTCAGCTCCGGCAGACCGGCTTCGAGCGCCTCCCCTCCGATGTTGGTTTGACCCGGCGCAACCGCACCGAAGGCGCCTGGGCCGAAGTCGCCCGGCACTATCGCGAAGTACTCGATGCGACAGAATGAGCCCCTCTCGTCACGACTGGCAATCCGCGACCGAACATCGGTTGTCTCCTGGATTCTCTTCGCATCACCTACGGAGCCGGTGTTGGCGTGGCTTCAACAGGCTGGGCGACGTCGGCAGGCACCGGCGTCTCGATCAGTACTGAGTCGTCGAACTCTTCGACCTCGATGATTCTCAACTCTTTTCCCATGTCCATATGTCGTTTTCCTCCTTCCATTCGATTAGATATCGGTCCGGATCTTTGATCGCGGCCGCTTCCCTACGACCAGCTTCGCCAACCGGGTTGGCAAACAGGGCCTCGATCTCGTCGGATCTGTCGAGGGCAAACCGGTGTTCTCCGATCCTTCCGGCAATGGCTACGACGGTGCTATTGGCAGCTCGATAGCCGAGTTCGTGTTCGATCACTTTTCCCGTCATCGCGACCACTCCGAGAATCGACCTCGAATTCGTCCCCAGCTCACGATGGAGAATGTCAAGGTCTTTGACGGCGTACACGCCGCACGGCGGAGGCCCGCATCGACCCGCTGAGTGGGGCAGGTCTTCACCTGGTATGTGATGGAGGCATTCCGCGGTCATCTCGGGTCGCTGCCACATCAACTTGGCCCCGTAGAGCATTCCGTTGTGGAAATGCCACGCTCTGAATCCGAAAACCGGAGTGGGTGACCAACCTTCACCCTTATCTTGACGCACACGGTCGATGACATCGTTCAGCAACAAGACCCCGGCTTGTCGTGCGCCCAGAATCTCCGAGTTGACTGCCTTGAGTTGTGACTCGGCTTCGGCAACCTGGCGGGCGAGGTCGCCGAGCCGCCGGTTGAGAGCGGCACGGCGTTGGAGTCGTCGGTCTATCGACCTCTTGAGACTGACCAGTCCGGGAATCTCAGCGTCGAGGTTGTAACGCTCGCGATACTTCTCGAGTACGGACCACCCTTTATGCGGGGGTGTCGTTGTAGCTCTGGCCATGGGGCACCCTAACGGGTCGAACATATGTTCGCTGGGTGGATTGTGGGCAAACTTTCGCGAACTGTCCGTCCAAACCAGAAACCGCCTCCATGGGAGACGGTTTCTGGCAGTCGGAGTTTGATTGTTAGAAGATGTATATGAGCAAGGCGACGATGAGCAAGATGCCCACAATCGTCCAGATAAGTCCTTGACGAGGCATGGCTGTTCCTTTCACAATTGTTGTTCCAGGAAAGGGATTACCCGCCCTCGGGCCATCTCAAACAGATGTCAGTAGGACCGATTCAGCGGGGTTGAGGCCTGAGACTCCCCTTTCGGGCTAGAGACAGGCGAGGGCACTGCGGAGTCCCATGCAGACTCGGTCCATCTGGTTCGGGGTAAGGCCATTTGAGATCCGCCTGGAGAGTTGCTCCTTCTCGAGCACGTAGATCTGGTCGCAAAGGACCCTTCCAACCACGGACCCTGAGTTGTCCTCGATCGGGACCACCGACGGAAGGGCGGGTGGGTTTGGCGACGAGGTGATCCGGACGCACAGGACGGTCGCCAGGGTTCGATTTCGGAGCTGATTGGAGACGACGAGGTGTGGCTTCTCCCCGTATGGCGTTTTGACCATCCAAACCTCGCCTCGATTCACTGTCATTCGTCCAATTCTGCAAGTGCGAGCCGGAGAGTTTCAAAGCCATCGTCGGATTCGCCTGCGATATGTGATCCAACGGTTCGCTGGATCTCGATGAATCCTGGTTCGTCGGCAAGCAGATCCGCGAGATCTTCGTATCCAGACATCGCGGTGGCGGCAAGGACGCGGGCCGCACCGATCGATGCGAGCTGGTCGATTCGGGCCGATTCGCTGGAGGCTGCCGAATGTCCGGTCAGGAGTTCTATTGCCCGAGCAGCAGCAGGTTCCTTTGCGATCTTGTCCGCAACCTCGATAACGAAACCACTGAAGGTCACCGTCTTTCTCACGTGATGCAGCATACTGCATCGCTAGAGTGATGCATATGGCACGGCGCTACTGTCCATCGCCGAGAGGGGGCACCTAGTAATGAGGACCGATGCGTGATGTCTACCCGAGCCGTCCATGAACTCCACAAGGCCGGGATCGACCACGTACTTCATCCGTACGCTGTCGATGAGTCGGTCGGTGACGGCTACGGCGAAGCGGTTGCCGCGGCAATCGGCATCGATCCAGCCCGGGTGTTCAAAACGTTGCTGGCGAAAGTCGACGCTGACTATGTCGTAGCCATCGTCCCTGTCATGGAGCGGCTCTCGATGAAGAAGCTGGCATCTGCGGCCGGAGGTCGCAAGGCAGACATGGCCGCGACCGGAGATGCCGAGCGGATCACGGGCTATGTGTCCGGCGGTATCAGCCCATTGGGCCAACGCCGTCGACTGCGAACCTTTCTCGACAAATCCGCCGGCGAATATCAGCAGATATGCGTGAGCGCCGGTAAACGAGGTCTGCAGGTGGAGTTGCCGGTGATGGCCCTGGTCGAACTCGTGGGTGGGGAAATGGCGGACCTCATCGAGATGTCGTCTGTGTTACCTGGTCAAAGCACTCGATAGTGCCGGATATAGGTTTCGGCTAGCGCGCCACCCGGTAGCGGAGGTAGACGACCCGCGAGCTGAAGGTACGGGTCTCCACGAGTTCCAGATCCACCCGACGTTCGTGCTGGGGAAAGAATGGAATGCCACCACCAACCAGCACCGGGTGGACCATGGCCCGGTACTCGTCGATCAGACCCAACGCCGCTGCGTCGGAGGCGAGAGTCGCCCCGCCAATCGCGATGTAGCCCACGCCAGGTTCGGCTCGTGACCGCTCGACCTCCTCCGCCAAGCCGCCGGAGGCCAGGCGGGCATTGCCTTCCACCGCTGACAGCGTGGAAGAGAACACAACCTTTGGGAGTGGATTCCAGAGCGCGGCCCACTCGAGCTCGTCGTCGTCGAGCGATCCTTCCTGGTCGGCCGTCTCCCAATACAGCATCGTCTCGTACAGCCGTCGTCCCAAAAAGTGGACCCCGACCTCTCGTATCTCGTCGATCCAGAAGCGGAAGACCTCCTTGTCTGGCGGCGCAAAGTCAAAGCCGCCGTCGGGCCCGACGATGTATCCGTCAACTGAGACGCCCATCGAATAGGTCACGCTGCGCATCAAGTCCTCCTCGGAAGGGGATTCAACAATAACGCCCACATATCGGCACATATTGCTGGGGTCGGACGTCAAAAGGCACGTACGTTGGCGCACCAAATTGTTTTGGCATTTCACCTATTCAAACCACTCG
>DATDCF010000211.1:0-4728 GCA_036524475.1 Acidimicrobiia bacterium
AAGACGACTTTGGAGATTTTTTGTCATACGATGAGAACGTGACCACCGAGACCCGTACCACACTCAACCGTGACCGAGTCGTCGAGGCTGCAGTCGCCTATGCCGACACTCACGGCATCGACGACATGTCGATGCGAAAACTGGGAGCCGAACTGGGTGTGGAGGCGATGTCGCTCTACAACCATGTCGACGACAAGGCCGACCTCTACAACGGGATGATCGACTACGTATTTGGCTCGATCCAGCTTCCCGACCCCGGTTTGGAGTGGAAAGTACAAACCCGTGCTATTGGCAAGGAGGCGATGGAACAGTTCGGCAATCACAGTTGGGTGGTCTTCCTGCTGATGCAGCAAGGCAACACCGGCCCCGGCTCGCTCCAGTTCATGGATCGAGTCGTGTCGATCTTCCTCGACGCCGGATTCAATGAGAACGACACCCACCATGCCTGGCAGATGCTGGCCAGTCACACCATGGGATACGCATTTCAGTCAGCGGTGGCGCCCGACTCGCACGAATACGCAAAGCTCGAGCCGCAACTGCCTCAGTTGGCAGCAACCTTCCCGAACGTCGCGCGGATAGCTCCCAACCTGTTCAACTGCGCCTATGACGAGGAGTATCTATTCGGCCTCGAGATAATCATCGACGGCCTGGAGTCACGACTTCGCTAGAAGGTGCTCAAGTGCGCGACCGTCTGTTTCTGCCGTGTCGATGTCTTCGAGCACCACCCTCGGAAACATGTTCTGAGCCAGTCCGTTGTTCGCCTGCCGCGGTAGCCCGGTTTCATCGCCTTTTCACCGGCGGATGAGTTATCACATAACGCATGACAAACTGGGGGCAATGAAGGTTTTGACCGTTGCCTGGGTTGTGATGATGTCGGCCTGCACGATGGTGCCTGCCGATAGAGACCCAATCGATTCGGTTCCCACGGAGACTACGACGCCGGAGTCGTCGACCACATCGGAGCCCGCCCCCGAGTCGAGCACTACTGACGCCGGAAACACGACCTCGACCACGATCAGCCCCGATGATCTGACGATCGAAACATTCCCTGTTCCAGCAGGTTCCCAACCGCATGATGTGGCCCCCGCTGCCGATGGGGGTGTTTGGTATACCGCTCAGGGATCGGGAGAACTGGGATGGCTCGACCCGGCGACCGGGGAGACCCGCCACATTCCACTCGGACTTGGTTCGTCGCCCCACGGTGTAATCGTCGATGATGAGGGGACGCCGTGGATCACGGACAGCGGGTTGAACTCGATCGTCTCGGTTGATCCCGAAACCGACGAGGTAACGATCTATCCGCTCGCCGACGCCGATGCCGCGAACCTCAACACCGCCGTTTTCGACGAGAACGGGATGCTCTGGTTCACCGGACAAAACGGGGTGTATGGGGTGCTCGATACGACCACCGGAGAGACCGAGACATTCCAATCGCCCGGGGGAAGCGGGCCATATGGCATTACCGCCACTCCAGACGGCCGGGTGGTTTTCGCATCATTGGCCGGCTCATATGTCGCCGAGATACTCGAGGACGGGCAGGCGGATGTCTTCGAACCACCGACGCCCGATCAGGGGGCGCGGCGGGTTTGGACCGACTCATCGGGTGCCATTTGGGTGAGCGAGTGGAACAGCGGGAATGTGAGCCGCCTAGAACTGGACTCAGAAGTCTGGGACACATGGCCATTGCCCGGGGACGCGTCCACATACGCGGTTTATGTCGATGAAGCTGACATCGTTTGGCTCAGCGACTTCGCAGCCAACGCTCTGGTTCGATTTGACCCGACGACCGAGTCGTTCGACGTCTATCCGCTGCCACACAACCCGGGCGATGTCCGCCAGATCCACGGCCGTCCGGGTGAGGTTTGGGGAGCGGAGTCCGCAGCCGACTACCTGGTATTGATACGCACCCGGTGAACACGATTTCGCCGACGTAACAGACCAATACAGGGCGAAAGAAAGGGAGTGTTGCCGCTGAGGCAACACTCCCATTCGAGCTTTGCGATGGGTCGGATCGATCTAGCGGGCCCAGCCGGACTCGCCGTACACCTCGACCCGGTCGGCGCCAGCGTTACGCAGCGCCGCCGACACTTCTGCAGTGTTCTCTTCAGGCACAGTCACCGAGAGGGTGGCGTAGCCTTTGTCGATGCGGTCCCGATAGTACGAAGACGTGTCATCGACATCGTCGTCGCCGGTTGCGCCCACGATGGCACCGGCTGCACCACCGATAACTGCGCCTCCGGCCGCTCCAACAGCAGTCGCCGCCAGCGTGCCGGCGATTGTCCCTGCCGCTAGAAAGGGGCCGACACCGGGCACGGCGAGCAGTCCGGCTGATGCGAGCAAAGCGGCACCGGCTCCGGTGGCTGCACCGCCAACCATTCCGCCTCCGACACCCTTGGCGGTCTCTTCGCCGAGGTCACCATCATGGTGATCGACATATCCCTCATCGAGAACGACGTTGTCGGACTCGTCACGGGGACGGTTCAGATAGCCGATGCTCTCGGTGTCATAGCCGCTGCCGTATAAGGCATCGGCAGCTCGTTCTGCTTGCTCGCGGGACTCGAACAGTCCTACTACTTCTTGCATTTAGATCCTCCTTCGATCTGTCATCCTGTTACCCCGGAACGCGGGTCGGGAAAACATCGGTCCCGACAGTTTTCACGGTCCGGCGCTAAGCACCCGTCGAAGTGATGATTCTTCGCGGTCGAGCCACCGCCCATTACGTGAGGCATTCCATATGTCGCCGAGAATGCCTTCGCGGTATGTGTCGACAACCAGAGGATGTACGTACGAGCTTCGACATACCGCTCGCGTGTTGCCGAGCCGTTCTGCCGCGACATCAATTGCCTGGATCACCGCCCCATCGTCAGGCCCTGCCTTGCACCGTGCCAGACAACCGAGGACGGTCGCCGAAGCCCCCCAGGTGCGGAAGTCTTTGGCGGTGAAATGGGAACGGGTCGAGATGGCTATGTAGTCGTTGATGTCAGTCGAACTAATCGACGCAGGCCCGGCGCCGTTGTCGTAACTGAAAAGGGTTTGCCCACCCAGATCCTGGCACTTCGCTACCAGCGAGGCCAGGCGACGATCGTGAAGCGCCAGCTCGTAGTCGCTCCCGCCTTTCCCGGTGAATTCGAAATGGATCTGATTCCCGACAACGGCGACATGCTCTGGGGTCAGGGTGGTGAGGCCGTACGAGTCGTTTTCGCGGGTGTATTTCCGATTGCCTACCCGGATCAGCGTCCGATCCAGGATTGCGACCGCAAGGCCCACGACCCGGCTTCGGGGGAGGCCCGGCTGACGGAGATCACGATCGACCGACTTTCTCAACCGAACCAGTCTCGATCCGAGATCGGACATGCGATCAAACTTGATCTCGTCGCGTAGGTCTTCCCATACGGGGTGGTAGATGTACTGTTTTCGTTCGGCGTTGTCGATCCCGGTGGCGAGGATGTGGCTCCGGGGGTCTTCGGAGATCCAGACCTCCCGCCAAGCCGGAGGAATGCTCAGCCCTTTGATCCGTTCACGAGTCTCTTCGTCGACTGGTTCGCCATTCGGGCGCTGATAGCTGAATGCCTTTCCCCTACGGATTCTCGAGATCCCCGGAGTATCGTCATCCAGGTAGTGCAAGCCGGCGTCTTCAGCCTTGTCGATCAGTTCGATGGGTGCCACGGGCGCAGGCATACCCCCGGGTTAGAAGCTGGAAACCAAAAGAAGGCCTGCTCCATTTATGGCGGTCCCGGGTTCAGATGTCGGCTTCGTGGGGTGGATCGGCAACCGGCTGGTGCAACTCTGTCGTCGTCGGGAATGAGCGGGCCCAGCCCGAGCGCTCCACCACACGTTTGGTGAGCACCCGCCACGGGTCGGGTTCGGACGCCGGGAAGTCGAGCAACTCCGGAACCACCCTGGCCCACCCCACAAAACGGAGGGCGAACACCATGACTAATCCGGTGAGGGCGACGATCCCTACCGCCGAGAGCAGTACGACAGGACGGGGCAGGTCGAGGGCGAAGAAGTTTCTTAGCACCGGGAGGGCCATCGACAACACGAGTAGGAAGGACATCGTGGCGATCAGGCCTTTCTTCCATGGGACCAATGGGCGGCTCACGATGCCCAGGGCAAACAGCCCGATGGCAGCGAGTATGAGCGTCGCCGTGGTGCGCGATTCCTCGATGGTGGAACCTTCCACGTCGGCAAGCCAGTATCCGGCGAATGTGGCAATTGTGGCGATTGCACCGACCGGAATTGCGAATTTGAGCACCCGGGAGACGAATCCGGCACGCGCCTTGCGTCGCGATGGGGCGAGGGCCAAAAAGAAGGACGGGATACCGACCGTGAGGCTTCCCACCAGCGTCAGATGTCGGGGTAGGAAGGGGAATGGCAGAGTGGACAGCACGATGGCGAGCGATAGACCGAGTGCATACATCGTGCTCGTGATGAAGAGGTTGGCGACCCGCTCGATGTTGGCGGTCACCCTCCTCCCCTCACCGACGATCTGTGGCAGGGTGTTGAATTGCCCATCGATCAGGACCAGTTGAGCGACGGCGCGGGACGCCGGTGCCCCGCTACCGATGGCTATCCCAATGTCGGAGTCCTTGAGTGCGAGCACGTCATTGACTCCGTCGCCGGTCATCGCCACCACGTGTCCCCGCGATTGAAGGGCACGCACCATGGAACTCTTCTGTTGTGGGGTGACACGCCCGAAAACGGTCGCCGACTCCATAACGTCGGCCA
>DATDCF010000212.1:0-7553 GCA_036524475.1 Acidimicrobiia bacterium
GGGGGCTTGAACAAGTCCATGTTTCGGAGTCTCACCATTGCCGCGGCCAGCGCGTCGGCAACATCCAGTTCTATTCCCGGGACCTTTCGTGTCACGATGGAAGCTTCACGTTCTCTGGTCGGATAGTCGATCCAGTGGTAGATGCAACGCCGCTTCAGTGCATCGTGGATCTCCCGGGTCCGGTTGGAGGTGAGCACCACGATCGGAGGAACCGACGCTTGGATTGTCCCGATCTCGGGGATGGAGACCTGGAAGTCTGACAGCAATTCCAGGAGGAACGCCTCGAACTCCTCGTCGGCACGGTCTAGCTCGTCGATCAAGAGCACCGGCCTCGCACCGTCGGACGTTGCCTCGATCGCCTTTAGCAAGGGGCGGGCGATGAGAAACTCACGGCTCATGATTTCTTTGGCTGACGCTGATTCGCCTTTGCCGCTCGCCTCGAGGAGGCGGATTTCCATCATCTGGCGGGCGTAATCCCATTCGTAGAGGGCCTGGGAAACATCCAAACCCTCATAACACTGGAGCCGGATCAGAGGTTGCCCGCCCAGCGATGCCAGCACTTTGGCAACCTCGGTCTTTCCCACCCCGGCCTCGCCTTCGAGGAATAGCGGGCGTCCCAGTTGCAATGCCAGATGGATCGCGACGACCAGGTCTTCGTCGGCGAAGTAATTGGCGTCGTCGAGTGCGTCGGCGAGCGTCTCGATGGTGTCAGGAATCACAGGAAAACTCTACGCACCGTTAGGCGCTAACAAATTCTGACGGGGCGGCCTCGAATGTGGCTTTGCAGCCAGGAGCGCAGAAGTAGACGGTCCCGGATTCGCTCTCGGTTATCCACTTGGCCGTGGCAACGTCGACTTCCATACCGCATACCGGGTCGATGGCAATGTGCGCCGGTTCGACGAACACCCCTTCGGCCATCTCACCAGCGGCTTTTCGTTGGAGGAGGTCGGCGAGCACAGCGATCCCGATTTCACGGTGCTTGAGCGGGCCCAGGTCCAAACCTGCAGGTGCGTGGACGCGATCGAGCTGGCTTTCGTTGATACCCCGGTCGCGGAGATAGCCGATCACGGTGGCGGCACGTTTCCCCGATGCGACCAGCCCGATGAATTCCGACTTGGTGGCGATCGCGGCCTCCAAAGCGGGTTCGTCGTAGTGGCCCTGTGTCATCACCACGATAGGTGTCGACGTTTCGATGTCGGGTGGCATCACCAACCTGGTGAGCACCGTGGCAGCAAAGGGATGGTCTTCCTTAGTCCCGCCGTCGTCGACGACCGTAACCCGCCAGTCGAGGGCGGCCGCCATCGCCGTGAGTGCGTGGACCGCCGGGGAGCGGCCGATGATCACCAGGTATGGACTGGGAAGCATGGGTTCGAGAAATACCTCAAGGGCGCCTTCGCTAGTGCAGGATATCGGCACCGCGGTGACGTCCTGGCGATTGATGGCCGCCACCTCGTCGTCTGTTCCCAGGAAGAGCAAGCGAGGCTGGCCATCCGCCAGTGCCTCTTTTGCTACCCGGATGACAACCGGCTCGGCGCAGGCCCCGCCGATCCATCCGGTCACCGACCCGTCGGGTTGGATGATGGCAGTGGATCCGCGCTTGCCCGAAGAGGGACCCCTCGCCCACACCACAGTCGCGGTGAGAAACGGCTTTTGCTGGCGGCCCAATTCCGCCGCCAGCTCGAGCAGTTCTCGGTTCATGGCACTACCCCGAACCCGATTCCATGGCTTGCCAGACCCGGTCCGCCGAAACCGGCATATCGATGTTCTTGACGCCGTACGGCTGCAGGGCATCGATCACGGCGTTGACATATGCGGCAGGCGAACCAACGGTGGCCGATTCACCGATGCCTTTGGCACCGATCGGATGATGCGGTGAAGGGGTAACCGTCGCCCCCAGTTCGAAGCGCGGCGTCTCCCAAGCAGTCGGGATCAGATAGTCCATGAAGTTCGATCCGATGCAGTTGCCGTTGTCGTCGAAGGTGATGTATTGCATCGATGACATGGCGTAACCCTCGGCGAGCCCACCGTGGATCTGACCGTCGACCACCATCGGGTTGATCCTTACCCCGCAGTCGTCGACCGCGACCATGCGGCGCACCTTCCATTGGCCGGTTCCCGTGTCGACCTCGACGACCACGATGTAACTCCCGAAGGGAAATGTCATGTTCGGCGGGTCGTAGTAGTGGACACCCTCGAGTCCCGCTTCGCCTTTGCCAGGATTGGTGTATGCGGCAAAGGCGATGTCCTGGATTGACACCGAGCTCTCCGGGTCACCCTTGACCTTGAACTTGTCGACATCCCACTCCAGGTCGTCTTCGGAGGCTTCGAGGAGATGGGCGGCGATCTTCTTCGCTTTGTCCCTGAGCTTCCTGGCGATAACAGCGGTAGCGGCCCCCGCTACCGGGGTGGAACGCGAAGCGTATGTGCCCAGTCCGTAAGGGGTGTTGTCGGTGTCGCCCTCAACCACTTTGATGTCGGATGCCGGTATGCCCAACTCTTCAGCGACGATCTGGGCGAAGGTGGTTTCGTGGCCCTGGCCCTGGCTCTTGACTCCTAGTTTGAGAATGGCTTTCCCGGTGGGATGGACGCGGAGTTCCGCTGAGTCGAACATCTTCAATCCGAGGATGTCGTAGTCGTCTCCGTGGCCCGCACCAACGACCTCGGTGAAGCTGGCTATGCCGACACCGATCAGTTTGCCGTCCTTGCGGGCTTCTTCTTTCTCCTTCTCGATCTCGTCGTATCCAACGATCCGCATCGCCTCTTTCAGAGCGCCTTCGTAGTTGCCAGAGTCGTAGACAAAACCAGTTGGCGATTCGTAGGGGAATTGCTCCGGTTGGATGAAGTTTTTCATCCGGAACTCGGCAGGATCCATCCCGACTTCGTAGGCCGCGTTCTGGACCAGACGTTCGATCATGTAAGACGCCTCGGTGACCCGGAACGAACACCGGTAAGCGACTCCTCCCGGTGCCTTATTGGTGTAGGCGCCTTTGGTGCTCACGTAGGCGTGGGGGTAGTCGTAGGAGCCGGTGACGATGTGGAACAGGCCCGCTTTGAATTTGGTGGGCTGGGCGTCTGAGAAGAACGCACCCTGGTCGGAAAGCATGTCGACCCGTAGGGCCTGGATCTTGCCTTCCTTACTGACGGCCAGTTCGCCCTTCATGTAGTAGTCGCGGGCGAAACCTGTCGAGATCAGATTCTCGGTGCGGGTCTCCACCCACTTCACCGGTTGTCCGATGACCAATGACGCTGCCGTCGCTACGACATAGCCGGGATAGACAGGCACCTTGTTTCCGAATCCTCCACCGATATCGGGGGAGATGATCCGGATGTTCTGTTCCGGGAGACCAGCGACCAGGGCAAACACCGTGCGGTGGGCGTGTGGAGCCTGCGATGTCATGTAGATATTGGCCTGGCCGGTGGCCGGGTTTACATCGGCAACCACCCCACAGGTCTCTAATGGCGCCGGGTGCGAACGCGGGTAGAAGGTCTCCAGGCTGACGATGTGGTCGGCGGCGGCGAAGGCCGCATCGGTGGCTTCCTTGTCTCCCGATTCCCACTCGTAACACTGATTCGACTCCTGGCCCTCCTTGTCGTCGCGGATCAACGGAGCGTCAGACTCCAGTGCGCGTTGCGGGCTGACGATGGGCTCGAGGTCTTCGTATTCCACCTCGATCCTGTCTGCCGCGTCCTGGGCGATGTACCGATCGGTGGCGATGACCGCGGCTATCTCCTGTCCCTGGAATCGGACCTTGTCCGTTGCGAGAACCGCCTGGGTGTCGCCGGACATGGTTGGCATCCAGGCGAGGTTGTAATTGGCGAGGAGTTCGCCGGTCACCACGGCGACCACACCTTCAACCGCCTCCGCTGCCGATGTATCGATGGAGATGATCCTGGCGTGGGCCAGCGGACTGCGATGAATCGCCATGTGGAGCATGCCGGGGAGGACGATGTCGTCGACGTAATTGCCCTTGCCCTCGAGGAACCTGGCGTCTTCGACCCGCTTCCGGCTGTGCCCGAGCCCGCCGATCTCGGGTGGAGTGTGCAGTGTCGTTTCAGTGGTCATGCGTTTGCTCCTTCTGTGGCAGAACTAGCCGCTGCCTGGATCGACTTGACGATGTTCATGTACCCGGTGCATCGGCACAGGTTTCCCGAGATAGCCCAACGGATCTCGTCTTCGGTGGGGTTGGGGTTCTCCTCGAGGAGTGCGGTTCCGACCAGCATCATCGCCGGGGTGCAGAAGCCACACTGGAGTCCGTGTTCCTGGTGGAAGGCCTTCTGCATTGCAGAAAGTTCACCGTTTTGCTTGAGCCCCTCGACGGTGGTGATGGAACGGCCTTCTGCCTGGACGGCGAACATGGTGCAACTCTTTATAGGCGTCCCGTCGATCAGAATCGTGCACACGCCGCAAGATGTGGTGTCACATCCGATATGAGTGCCGGTCAATCCGAGATGAGTCCTGATGAAGTCCACCAGAAGCACCCGTGGTTCGACGTCGGCGGACCGCGACGATCCATTGATGTTGACGGTGACTTTCATGACTGGCCTCCCTGGGCAATGGCTAGAGATGCGGCGAGTCCGCGTTGGGTGAACACATCGACAACATGGCGTTTGTAGTCGGCCGACCCACGAACATCGCTGGCAGGGTCGCATGCCGCGGCGGCCACCGAGGCGGCCTCCTTGAAGAGTTCCTCGGTTGGAGCGTTTCCGACCAGAACCGCTTCGGCATCGGGGACTTTGAGGTTGAAAGCGTATACCGAGGTCAGGGCGATCCCGGCACCGGCAATGTTGCCGTCTTCGCCCAACTCGAGACAGGTGGCGACCCCAACCGTGGCGTAGTCGCCGACCTTGCGCTCTAACTTCTGATAGTTGCCTCCGCCTCTTGGCGAGTGGGCCTTGACCCGAACCTCGGTCACCATCTCGTTGGGCTGACAGGAGGTTGCGAAGATGTCGACCAGGAAGTCGCCGATCGGGACTACCCGTTCTCCCGAACCGCTCTTGAGAACCACATCGGCACCGCACGCCAGCATCACCGAGGCCCAGTCACCCTCCGGATCGTGATGGGCCAGGGATCCTGCGAGGGTCCCCAGATTGCGGACAATCGGATCTGATATCCATGGTGCGGCGCTGGCCATGGTGTGGTTGCCTTTGGTGACATCCGACTTGACCAGGTCGTTGTGCCTCACCAGGGCGCCCACCGATATTGTCCCGTTGTTTCGGGAGAGACCGTCGAGGCCGGGGATCCGATTTATGTCCATCAGCGTTTCCGGGTTGGCGAACCGGAGTTTCATCATCGGGATCAGGCTCTGGCCGCCAGCAAGGATTTTCACCTCATCGCCGCGTTCGGCGAGTATCGATAGAGCCCCGTCGAGCGTCTCGGGCGCCAGGTAATCAAAGGTGTTCGGATACATGAAGCACTCCCTACGGCAATGGTCGGGGATATCGCCGTCAGGCCAAAACCTAGCTGACGCAGCCGAAACATGCCTTAAAAAGCGGACTCTGGCAAAATCGAACTGTGACTCTCGATGTGACAAAACTTGCCGACCAGGTGTTGATAGATCCTGACGAGGAGGAACACCGTCTTGGCGATCGGTGGGCTGAGAGCACCCGTGTGATCCTTTTTCTCCGCCACTTCGGCTGACTGACCTGTCGGGAGCGGGCCGGTCAGGTCCGCGATAGGTATCAGGAGATCCTGGATGCAGGTTCGGATGTAACTGCCATTGGCACCGGCGGAAAACGATACGCCAAGGCATTTATCCAGGATGAGTCAGTCCCGTTCGAGGTACTTCTCGATGAGGACGGTTCTGCCGCCGAGATCGCCGGGACCAAGAAGACCTCCATGCTCAAGCTCGCCAGCCCGGGCCAACTAATCGCAGGTGCTCGTGCCCGCTCGGCGGGTAATAAACAGCGAAACGCTGGTCGTCGTCCCTTCCAACTCGGCGCCACGTTGGTGATCGGCCCTGGTGACCGGCTTCTCTACTCAGATTTCGAGGACTTCGCCGGCGACCATGCGGACCTCGACGAAGTGCTGGCGATCCTCGCCTGAAGCATGTTGATTGGGGGACACAGGCTCCGGTCCGGAGGAGTAGGGTTGCTCAAGAGGCAAATCACGGAGGCTGAGATGACGAAACAATTGCGTGTAGTTCTAATTCTGCTGGTGGGAGCGCTAGCCATCCCGGCGTGCGGGGGAGATGACGCCAGCACGGACATAAGTGCAGTGCTCAAGGAGTTCGAGATATCACCGGGTTCGTACACGATCCCGGCCGGTGAGGAAATCACCATCGAGATTGAAAATGCCGGCTCAGTGGACCATGAATGGGTACTGCTTCAGCCTGGTGTGACCATCAGCAGTGAAGCCGACCTCCCGGAGACGGAAGAAGAGCTCCTTGCGGACTTCGTTTATTGGGAGGAAGAGGTCGCGCCGGGCGACACCCAGTCCTTCACGTTTACCGCTCCCGCCGCAGGTGACTACCAGGTTGTTTGCGCCATCGAAGGCCATTTCGACGCCGGTATGGAGGCACAACTGACCGTTGTAGATCCATAACCGTCGGAACAAACGGCGTCGGTCTGATCTAGTACGTGTAGAAACCGCGGCCGGTCTTGCGGCCGTGGAGGCCGGCTTCGACCATTCGGGTGAGTAGCGGGGGAGATGCGTAGGCCGCGTCTTTGAACTCTTCGAAGAGTACGTCGGCCACGAACTTGGTGGTGTCGAGGCCGACGAAGTCCGCCAACTCGAGGGGGCCCATCGGGTGGTTGGCGCCCAGTTTCATCCCGGTGTCGATGTCCTCTGCCGAGGCGAAACCGGCCTCGTACATGCGGACCGCTCCGATCATGTATGGGATAAGCAGCATGTTGACCACGAATCCGGCCCTGTCCTTCGACAGGATCACCGTCTTCCCCAGTGATTCGGCATAGGTTCTCGCGCTCGACGCGGCCGACTCTTCGGTGAGCACCGTCGTCACCATTTCAACCAATGCCATCACCGGGACGGGGTTGAAGAAATGAAGCCCGACGACCTTGCCCGGTCGACCGGTAGCTGCGGCCAGGCGGGTGATCGGGATCGACGACGTGTTTGAAGCCAGAATCGCATCGGCGGGGACGATCCGGTCGAGATCGGCGAAGATCTGCTTTTTGAGGCCCTCATTTTCGGTTGCAGCCTCGATGACGAGTTGACGGTCGGCTTGTTCGGAGAGGTCGGTCGAGATGTTGATCCTGGCCAGGATCTCGTCGCGACCCGCCTTATCGAGCTTGTCACGCTCCAGAGCCCGGGCGAGAGACTTCTGGATCCGCCCCAGGGCGGCCTCGGCAGCCTCGGCGTTGATCTCGTGGACGATGACGTCCGATCCAGATCGGGCGCACACCTCGGCGATCCCCGATCCCATCAGACCGCCGCCAATTATTCCAATTCGCTCCATCCGTTGAATCTACCGGTCAGGCCCGGGCAATGGCGCGGTCGCCGGCTCGGAGCCAGCATGCTGCAAGGTGGTCTTTGGTGTCCGATCCGCTCATCAGCGGTGGTGCCTCGATATCGCACAGTCCTTCGCGTGAGATCGGGC
>DATDCF010000213.1:0-2758 GCA_036524475.1 Acidimicrobiia bacterium
AGTCCACGCGAGTTGATCGTTTTCGAAACAGGGAACGACGACCTGTCCTGGCTCAACAACGAAGTGGGCATCGGATTGGGCACCGGTGGCGCCGGGAAGATCACCCTGGACATCTTCATCGTTCGTGACTAGGAGCCGGCACTCCGATAGTCGGGTTTTCTCTTCTCCAAAAATGCAGTGACCCCCTCCATGTGCTCGGCTGTCAGCCCCAGTCGGTGTTGCGCCTGACGCTCGGCCTGTAGTGTGCTTGCAAAATCCGTCACCGATGCCTCGCGAACCAGCGCCCTTGTGCTGACCAGAGCGTCGGTCGAGAGGTCGGCGAGACCCGTCGCAGTTTCCATAGCCGCCTCATCCAACTCGCCGGCGGCCACCACGCGCAGGCAAAGACCCAGGTCGAAAGCCTCCTCCGGGAGCACCCGCCGGTTGGTCATTGTGATCTCCAGAGCGCGGGAAACACCCACATGGGCAGGAAGCCACCACGTGGTACCGCTGTCTGGCGCCAGTCCAATACCGGCGAAGGCCGACATGAGAAAGGAATTCTCACTCATCAAACGGAGGTCGCATCCGAGGGCGAGTCCGAGTCCGGCGCCGGCCGCTGCACCGTTTATTGCAGCCACCGTGGGCACCTTGCAGTTGACGAGGGCCAGAACTGCGGGGTGGAAATGATCGTCGAGCACCGCCCCGAGATTCGGCCCGTTCGCTTCGTAACCTGCGGCGATCTCACCGAGATCCGCTCCTGCGCAGAAAGCCTTGCCTGCTCCCGTGAGTACCATCGCACGAGATTCCCTACCGGCTCGCTCCAACGCATCTACCAACTGATGGGCCAGGTCCGCCGTGATCGCGTTGAATGATTCGGGACGGTCGAGGGTGACCACGGCTACGTCGTCGTGTTGCTCGTACTTAACGCTCATGATCCTCCAAGAAGGGTGCCCCGGTACTTTAGGGGCCTAATGTCAGTGAATTACTGATGATTCGCCTAACGTAGAACCATCGTCGCCAACCGACGACGTCAATCGTCGACCCTAAGGAGGGGCCGTGAACAAGTCTGAGATGGCAGATAAGCTCGCCAGCAAGGCGGACATTTCCAAGGCTAAGGCCGCGGAGATCGTCGAGCACATCTTCTCAACCAAAGATGGTGAGGGCATCCTCGCAGTCGAACTCGATGCTGGACGCAAAGTGAATATCACCGGTTTCGGTAATTTCACTGTCAAGCATCGCGCCCAGCGTCAAGGACGCAACCCCGCGACAGGCGAGACAATTACCATTGCCGCCAAGTACTACGCCCATTTCTCGCCCGCCAAGGGCCTGAAGGACCGCGTAGCCGAGTAGCTGAACCAGGACTCCAAGTCTCGTTATGGCCCCGTCTCCGGACGGGGCCTATTACGTTGTGTGAATATGCTGGATCCCCTGCTCTGGAGCCCGCCCCTGGTGATCGCCCATCGGGGGAGTCGCGAACTCTGGCCCGAAAACACGATGTTCGCCTTCGAAAAAGCGTTGTCGTACGGTGTGGAGCACCTCGAGACCGATGTCCATGTGTCTGCTGACGGCGTCGTCCACTGTTTTCACGATGACACACTCACCCGGATAACGGGGCAGGAAGGCCTGTTCATCGACCGCACCGCCCGGGAGATCGCAAAACTCGATGCCGGGTACAGCCATCGAGGTCCCGGCGGGTTTGATTTTCGCGCCAGCCAGATTGGCGTACCGACTTTCGAGGAACTGGTGACGACATTTCCCGAGGTTCGAGTGGTGGTCGACCTGAAGCATGACGAAGTGGTCGAGCCTCTTGCCCGTACTGTGAAGTCCCTTGGTGTCGGTGAGCGCCTGATCGTGGGTTCATTCGATGACGATCGGATTGATCGTTTTCGCGAACTGGTGGGAGAGAGCATCGCGACCTCGACCGGTGTCGCCGCTGTCCGATTCTGGTTGCTTGCATCACGGTCAGGGCGGGGCTTTTCCGGGTCGGCCAGTGCCCTACAGGTGCCGCTCCAAATGAGGGGTCTCCGAATTGTCGATCAGAAACTCGTTGACGCTGCCCATGAGAGGGGCGTCCAGGTACATGCATGGACAGTGAACGATCCGGCGATGATCCGCCACCTGGTGTCACTCGGGGTCGACGGGATCGTCACCGACCGCCCCGATCTGGCAATGGCCGAGGTGAATGGCTAGACCGCCTGAACGAGCTTTCCACCGGTGAGGTCGAGAATTCGATCCGCATATGTGAATCCGTCGGGATCGTGGGTCGCAGCAATTACCGCGGTTCCTGCAGCCGCAGTTTCAGAGATCAGACGCCATACCAGGTGGAGCCGCTCGAGGTCCTGATGTGAAGAGGGCTCGTCCGCGAGCAGGAGCGACGGGCGGCGGATGAGTGCTCGAGCGATGGCAGCGCGTTGTTGTTCACCCAAAGAGGCACCGGTGGTAGGCCTGTTGAGCAGATGCCCGATCTCTAGCTTGGCCGCGAACTCGGCGACATCGCTCTCGTCATCGGCCAGGCGCCCGGGAAGGCCGATGTTCTCCCCCAATGTGAGTTCAGGCAGGAGCCCCAGCGATTGGGGCACGACGGCGACATTCTGCCATTTTCCGGGATCCGGGATCGCCCAGTCGATGGTGCCCGAATCTGGCTCCTGCCAACCGGCCAGGAGATTGAGCAGTGTTGTTTTTCCTGAGCCAGAACGGCCCCGGACAATCACGACTTCCCCTGGTTCGACCGATGCGGCGAGATCGTTGAGGACCACGATCTCGGTATCGCCGCGGAGAT
>DATDCF010000214.1:0-7620 GCA_036524475.1 Acidimicrobiia bacterium
GGATGTCGGATCTAGTTGGTGTCGTCGCGGGGTGACACAACGAGGACCATGCCGACGAGGGCAATGAGTGATCCGATGGCAACAAGTGTTGCGGATCGAAGCCCGGTGAATGGAAGGTTTCCAATTCGATTGTTGTGGTTACCTCACCCGCCCCGACGTCTGCGGTGGTCGACGTTGTGGTCGCGGCGAGCTGGCACGACGGGCGGGGGACCTGAGATCCCGGAGCATTGGTCAAACACGCCTCGATACCGGATGTCGTGTCCGAAAAGATTGTGGCCCCGGCGTTGGAGGAGAAGACAAACGGATCGCCGAGCCCGCCGGTCAGATTGGGATCCGAGAGATCGATCCAAACGTCACCGGCGAACACAGGTTGCAGCTCTCCAGGCCCGGGGATGGGGGGTGGGCCGTTCTCGGCACACGGACCGAAAGTCCCCACGAATGGAGGAACTATTCCCACAGCGAAGGAGTAGTCGTCGGGCAAGCCACCAATCGACCATTCACCATTTGCATCGGTGATTCCAGGGAAAACTGCGCCCGTTGCAAGAACGAAAATACACGCCTGGTTCACCGGGACACCATCGTTGGTCACCACCACGCCGCTCAGCGACGTCGTTCCGATCGGAGGGGCGGTGTACAGGTAGGTTGTCGAGTAGATCTCGTGGCTGGCGGTCGATGTCCTGACAACCCCGCCATGAGGGGGTTAGGCTTGAAAAGATGACCCGCGTTCTCCGTCAAACATCGCATCGCCGGAAGACATCGGGTGCCGCGTCACCCTTCCGGCTTAGTTGACCGTCGGAGAAACTGATGCAGCATAATCGAGCCGATGACGCTCCTTATGCGGTGGTAATCGGTGAGGCACTGATTGATCTCATCGAAGACAGGAACACCGGACATCTAACCCCCGTGCCGGGTGGCTCGCCACTAAATGTCGCTGTTGCTGTCGCCAGGCTCGGTTCGGGTGTCGAGTTCGTGACGTCGTTTGGGCGTGACGGATTTGCCGATCGTCTTCAGTCCTTTCTCGGTGAAAATGGCGTCGAGACGACGGGGTCTGTAACCCACGATGTGCTTACGTCGTTTGCGCTGACCACGTTCGATGGTCCCAATCCCAGGTACGCCTTCTACGGCCACCCCCACTCCTACGGCCTCTTTGCTCCATCCGACCTGAAGGGAGATTTAGTCGACCGTGCGAGCGTCGTCCACGCTGGCTCGATTGGACTCCTCGAGCCATCAATGTACGCGGCTGCAATGAGTGCCTTCCAGCGGACGGAGCTGATGAGGACCCTCGACCCGAACGTCCGTGGATCCTTGATCGACGACATTCTTGTCTTCCGCCAGAGGTTGGAGTCTCTATTCGGTTTGGTCGATGTCGTAAAAATGAGCATCGAGGACGCGCAGGTGTTGTACGACCGACCGGTTGACGAGATCCTCTCACGCGTCGCAGACTTCGGTGCGAGTGTGGTCGTCATTACGGACGGACCTCATGGCGCTCGAGCTCTCATCGACGGCACGCACACGGTAATCCCGGGCCGGACTGTGGATGCCATCGATACCACCGGGGCCGGCGATGCCTTCATGGGGGCGATCATTGCCGAGATGGTACGTATCGGGCGACCTTCGCCAGCGGGTTGGTCGGACATCCTGTCCTTCGCAGTCGAGGTCTCGGCTTGTGCCTGCTGCTCCATTGGCGGAGCGACAGCGATGCCGACTCGGAAGGAAGTGGCTGCCCGTTTCAGCCATCCGACGCTTCGGTAGCATTCGCTTTCGTCCGATTGGCAGTTGTTCGGGCGGAGCTGACTAAAGCCCTGCAGCCTCGCGCAAGTTGGTTTCTCTTGGCACTTTTTGTGAAGTGGCGGTTGTCTTCACCATTTTGAACGACACGTTCCCGCAACTCTCGCAGACTGTGCGACGGACCCCGGCCGAGGTCACCACCAGCGTGTGCTTGTGATCGCATTCGCCAGTGAACATTTTTCGATTTCGTCGCAACCGTGGCTCTTTGGAAGGCTGGCTCACAGTTCTATCGCTCGAAGGTCGATTTCGACGGCATGTTCCCCCATTTTTCTCACGGAGAGTAACCATACCTCACAGGGTTCTCCTCGGCGACATGAGCGAGATTCAGGGAGTCAGGCCATCCGCTCCAGCACGACGAAGACGCCGGGCGAAGTGGCGTCGATGATCAGGTCAGGTTTTTCCATCAAACTGGCTGCGAGTGATTGCACCGATGGGGTCCGCGGCTCACGACCATCACGAAGCACCAACCGGCCGCCGGGTTTGACGCCTGGCCACCACCTGTCGAATAACCTTTTCTCCCGATCGTCAGGCAAGGCAATGTCGACAAAGACAAGGTCGTATGTGTCCTGGATTACCGGATAGGTTTCGGCGTCCGCCACCACCGTCTCGACCCGGTCGCTCAGTCCGGCCGAGTCGAGGGCGTTGCGGAGGGCGTCGTCATATGAGACCTCCGACTTGCCACCGACCCGCTCGTGCATGGCCTCCAATTTCCCGTTTTCCAGCGACAGGACCTTCGCCCCGGCCGCTGCCATCAGAAAAGTGGTGCCACCTTTGGCCCGGCCCAACTCGGCTACGTCGGGACTTCCCAACTGCTGGATCGTGTCGTATAGCCAAACTGCTTCTTCCAGCATGAGGAGCGCCAGGCCGCGGTTGGCATAGTTCGAAGACAGCAGCCAGATGAGATCTTCGAAGTTCTCCGGTTTCGCCCTTTGCGGCATCTCGAGGTCGATTCTCTGGTCATTGTGCATCTGGAGTGTGCCCAGCCGGTGCAGGATCAGATCGCGTGCTTGCTCGTCTTCGAGAACCTCGTCGAGGATCTTACGTAGCCTCGGGTTGTTGCCGGCTCTAGCGACAAATGATGAAACGACAGAGCCGAGTTTCGTTTGTGACATGGTGTGCGATACCCGTTGGATGGTTTGGCCAAACCACTTTGTAGCAGGCTGGTTTCAACCAATCGGGGAATATGGAATTCGGTCCCCGTCGATTTCGAAAGAGAGGCTTGGTTCCGGGTGAGAGAGGGTGAAAAGCCCTCCGGCGGGATAACGTGTCTGTGGTGAGTCAGACACTTGCCCGCATTCTCGTCTTCTTCACCTCGGCGGCGATCCTCGTAATCGAGATCGTCGCCGGGCGTCTGCTTGCCCCGTATGTCGGGGTCAGCCTGGAGGTTTTTACAGCGATAATCGGTGTCATCCTGGCGGGGATTTCGCTGGGGGCCTGGCTTGGGGGCAAGGTCGCCGACCGGGTCGACCCAACGCTCCTCCCGGGTCCCCTGCTCATTGCCGGTGGCGTTCTGGCGCTGGTCAGCCCGCTCGTCGTTCAGCTGGTGGGTCCGGCCGCCGGTGGTTCGCCGGGGTCGATTGTGGTCGTAACGGCGCTCGCCTTCTTCGCACCGGCGGCTGTTCTGGCTGCAGTCACACCTGTGGTGGTGAAAATCAGGCTCACCACCCTGGCGGAGACAGGCTCGGTCGTCGGCGGTTACTCGGCCATCGGCACCGCCGGAGCCATTGTCGGTACCTTTGTCACCGGGTTTTTCCTCATAGCCTCGTTTCCAACCCGGCCTATCGTCGCCGGTGTCGGCGTCCTCTTGATCCTTGGAGGTTCCTGGTTGATTATTTCCCGTAGCCGTTGGGCCACGGTGGCGGTAGCGGCTATGGGGTGCCTGTCAGCATTCGCGGTCGCAACCAGCGATGGACCTTGCCTCTACGAGACGACATATCACTGTGCCGACGTACTCGTCGACGAAGCTCGGCCGTCGGGGAGGATTCTAGTTCTCGACCGGGGGCACAACAGCTACGTCGACCTGGAGGATCCCACCTACCTGGATTTCCGGTACACGAACGTGATGGCCGACGTGATCGACGTCGACCTTGAAGAGGGGCCTCTCGATGTGCTCTCCATCGGCGGCGGTGGTTTTACGTTTCCGCACTACCTCGATGCCACCAGGCCCGGGACCAGCCACACGGTTCTCGAGATCGACGGTGATTTGGAAACGATCGCCCAAACCCACCTAGGCTTCACCGACCAAGCAGATGTGATAGCCGGCGACGCCCGGGCCACCATTGCAGCCATCCCGGACGATTCAGTCGACCTTGTCATCGGGGACGCTTTCAGCGGATACACCGTTCCGTGGCACCTGACCACCGTCGAGTTCAATGAGATCGTCAACTCCAAGATGCGCTCCGACGGGATCTATGTGATCAACGTGATCGATGAGGGCGGCTTGGACTTTGCCAGGGCAGCGGCGAGTACATTTCGAGGTGTTTTCGAACATGTAGCGGTGATAGCCCCGCCGGAGTACCTCGCTGGCCTCGACGGCGGCAATTTTGTGATCGTGGGATCGCAAGCGGAACTGGAACTCAACGCGATACTCGACCGGATTCGGAGTCGGGGTGGGATCGAGAATGCGATCGAGGGGACACAACTCGACGAGTTCATTGGTTCGGCGCCGATACTCAGGGACGACTTCGCCCCGGTCGATCAAATGCTCAGTAGCGGTTGATCAATTAGGGTCGGTCCATGGACAAAGCATCAGTCGACAATATTTCCTGGACCCCGGCTACAGCGGAGCATTTCACCGGGGACGTCTGGTTCGGGGAGATGGCCACACCCGCCGACCCCGATGGTCTCAACGTGCTTGGTGTCCAGTTTGCCCCCGGGTCACGCACCGACTGGCACTCCCATCCCGGGGGGCAGGTGCTGTACGTGGTCTCGGGCAGCGGTGTGGTTGCCAACAAAGCGGGCGAACGGATGTCGGTGGCCGCCGGTGACTCGGTCGATACTCCACCCGACGAACTTCACTGGCATGGGGCGACGAGGGATTCTCCAATGCTCCATCTTTCCATCACTCACGGTGGAGCGACAGTGTGGTCTGACGAGAAGGTAGAAGATTCCGACTACTAGCGCCGGAGCCTGATGCTGGGCTTTGTTCGGCCTGACGGGAACGACGGGATTCGATAGGGCCATTGAACGATATCGGTCACACGATCTGGTATCGAATCCACAGTCGCGTCACTTGTGGGACGCAACCGGATCGGTTCGTCTGAGCGGAGGAGCCTGTTTCCGGTGAAAGCCTGTGACGGCACGAGATTGTTGATATCGACGTCCAACATTTCCCGTCCGAGGACTTCAGCACCGACCCGGAACGGAGAGTTGGTGAGCTCCTCGAAGCCGATCCTGACCCGATGCTCCCGCGGATGGGTCAGGTAGACCATCCAGGACAACACCGCGACGGCGCTCAGATATGCGTTGAGCCGGAACCATCCTTTGTCGCCGGTGCTCCGGAACGAGCGGGCCACCGAGCTCGGCCTCCTTACTATGAAGATCAACCGGACACTTTCGTTGCCGAAGAGGCGTCGCAGTGTTCGCGCCCGAAGCGGATAGTGGGAGCTGTCAACGACGGAGTCACAGCCTGTTTCGTCCCTGATGGCGAGAACGACCGATTTCGTCAACTCTTCGTATCGTCGTCTCGACGGTTTTCCTGACCGGGCGCGTATCAATCCTCCGGGGTGCTCGTACAACTTCTTGTAGCCCATCGCCTCGTCGGGAATAGGGCCGACCCGGGACCGGATTCGCGACCAGACGCCGATACTCTGCGGGACGGTTGTCTCGCCCTTCCGTTCGGGCCAATCGCACAACTCGCCGGCGAAGAATGTCCCTTCTGCCTGGTCGAGCAGCACTCCAAGGATGGTGCTTCCGGATCGGCTCGCCCCCATGATGTAGATAATGCCGGGGCGATTGCCCGAGTTTCGAAGATCGCGCATGGGGTTAGCGCCGTTCCATGAGCTCGCGCAGTTCCTCCGATTGTGTAGATGCGTAATCACCGTTGACTCCGGCGCGTTGTGCCCCAACGAGACCTTCCTCGATGAGGTCGATATGCCTTCCCTGTGACCGTCTTTTGTCCAGCCACCAGGCGAGAGGGATGACTATCCCCATAGCGAGGACCAGCCCTGCCGCGCCGGCGAGGGCCGACCGCTGCAAGCGGTCCGTGTCATCGACGAAATGTTCTATTTCGCGTGTTCCAATGAGGTTGCTCGGTGCGTTGGTGACGACGTATTCGAACTGAGCTTCATCGAAGTCGGCGCGGGCCTGTTCCACCTCGTTACGAGCGGATTCGACCGAAGTCGCCAGAGCCCGATACGTCAGCAGCGACTCGCCCAGGGAGGGTCGTAGCCCGATGAGGCGGTCTTGCTCCCGAATCAGGGAGTCGATGTATTCCTGGTCGGCCCCGTCCAGGCGCGCCGAGGTGATTTGCCCGCTCAATCGCGATATCTCGTCGAGAAGCAGCCGGTATTCGACTTCCGGGTCGAATACGTCATTTTCGTCGGTGAAGTCGGCGAATTCTGTCCCGGCGACAGCCAACCGCTCAGAAGCCTGGTCCAGCAGGAACTGAGTACGGTCTGTTTCCGGTCTGGCGGCATCGTCGAGCAATCGCACCGCCAGAGTCTCGACGGTGTCGCGAGCAACAGACTCGATTTCACTGACGAAGGAGAGCGAGACCCAGGAGGTCGCTCCCTGCCGTACCACGCTCAGATCCCGGGGGTAGGTAGCAGGGTCGAGGTCGGGAATCTGATCGAGCACGAAGGCAGCGACGACGTCCGACTCGGCCTGTAGTGCGATATCGTTGACGAAGAGGTTGATGGCGGCGGCCGAGTCCTGTGTGGTGCTCGGCGGCCTGATGGTCACCGATGCCTCGAACAACGTCGGCGGCTGCGGAGCGAGTTGGAAGGCGACCACTGCCGCCGCTATTGCGATTGCGATTGGCGCCAGCCAGATCAAGCCAAAGCGGCCCACCCGCCAGCCCGGCTGCAAGGTATCGGTCACAGGACCTCCGTAAAAGTGGAGTTTCCTAATTTTCGTCGCCGAATGGCCTCACCTTGACGCCTTTGCAGCGCCCAATGGAATACTTCGAGATGTCTTCGTGCCACCTGGTCGAACGAGCTGACACGGTTGTTTCCAAGGGGCTCGGAGGATCTTCCTCGCCTGGCCGCGTCGAGAATGGCCCGACACCAGACGTCCTCGTCTCCATCGATCAAAGTCACACCGACGCCGGCGGCATTACGCACTCCCGGTGCGTCCGAGGCAACCACCGGTATCCCGCAGGAGAGTGCCTCCAGGATCGCGTTTGGCAACCCTTCGGTTTCGGACGTCATCAGGAAAACATCGGCGCCCCTGAGCATGTCCGCCAGCTCCAGGCGCTCCGAAACATGGCCGACGAATCTCACCGGGAGTTCCTGTGCCAGATGTTCGAGGTGGGGACGTTCCGGCCCATCGCCGATCACCAATAGTTCGGCTTCTCTCGACCGGGTCAGCCTTCTCAGGATCTCAACTGCAAAGTCCAGACGCTTGCTGGCAACCAGTCGACTCGCTGTGATCAATCGTATCGGACCGGAGCCTGGCTTCACCGGCGCCGGATAGAAGACGCCGGTGTCAATGCCGTTGCCTACTTCGAAGACCCGTGGGTCGGCGGCTTCGATCCGGTGGGAGGATCGGATGAATTCGGCCACATCCGCGGAATTGCCGATATATGCATCCGTAAGGGGGCGCAGGAGTCGATCGGCCAAGCGACGGGTCTCGCCGCGATCGGGGTCGACACCCCTTTCCGAAACCACGATT
>DATDCF010000215.1:0-9838 GCA_036524475.1 Acidimicrobiia bacterium
TTCCGGTTTGGTAACGAGGTCCCGGAGACCCCGACTCGCTTCCACCGCTTCAACACTCAACGTCGAAACCGTTTCACCCCCATTGTGCGGGGACAATCCCAGTTTAATCGGCACCACCGACATACAACTGAGGAATTAGCCCCTTCGCCCCAATGAACGTTGGATCTCACGATCGTGTTCCCGTTCTTTGAGCGCCTGACGCTTGTCCACAGTGGACCGTCCCTTGGCGAGACCCAACTCGACCTTGGCCTTGCCGTCCTTGAAATAGACCTGGAGCGGGACCAGCGTGAGCCCCTTCTCAGCCAGTTGGCCGGCAATCCGGTCGATCTCACGCCGGTGCAACAACAGTTTTCGCTCCCGTTCGGTGTCGTGGCCACCATCGCGGGAGAACTCATACGGCCCGATGTAGGCGCCGGATAGGAAGGCCTGACCGTTGACGATGTGGGCATACGAGTCTTTGAGGTCCATCTTGCCTTCACGCATCGATTTCACCTCGGAACCGACGAGGACGAGTCCTGCTTCCAACGTGTCAACCACCGAGTAGTTTCGACGTGCCCGACGATTGGTAGCGACGACCTTGATCCGACCGGGCTCCTCCGAGCCGGCCATCAGATGCCTCCGGGGATGTCCGCACCCACGCCATCGGCATCACGAAGATATCTACTCAGGCCGAGCAAGGATCCGACCACACCAGCCACGGCGCCAAATATGAGAAAGAGGATTCCCCATTGGAAGAAAAAGCGATTGGCAACGTCGAGTTTGAACAAAGCAAAAGATTGGGTGGCTTCGGCGAGGCGCGACGAACCAAGCCATACAACAAACACGGCCAAAGCCGCACCGATCACACCCTCGATCATCCCCTCCAAAAGGAATGGCACTCGGATAAACCAATTGGAGGCACCGACCAGTTTCATGACCGCCACTTCGTCACGCCTTGCGTAGATGGCAAGACGGATGGTGTTGGCGATGAGGACTACAGCTGACAGGCCGAGGACGATGGCCATTCCCAACCCGAGGACGTTGAGCACATTGGATAAGTTTTCGAGTTGTTCGATCTCTTCGGCGGCGGTGTTCACCCTGCGGACCACCTGACTCTGCTGCTCCAGTCGGAATTTCACCGATTGGTAGAAGGCAATATCGACCAATTCGATGCGGAGCGACGCCGGGAGAATGGTCGGATCGATATCGAGTAACTCATCCTGACCTTCAAATATCTGCTGGAACTCGATCCATGCCTCGTTCTTGTCGACATAGCGAACAGGAGGTTTGACTTCTTCCCAGGATTCAACTTCCGCCTGGAGTTGGGCATGAGCGCCTGGCGGAACTCCTGCAGCGCCTTCGTCCTTGAGGAAGGCAATGACGTGGACGCCATCCTGCCAGGCAAGGGTGTTGATCCGCAGAACCTCATTTACTACCAAGGCCCCGAATGCCAGCGACAAGGAGATGAATACCGCGAGGATGGCACCGGCAACCACAAGGGCATTGCGACGCAGGTTGGTGAAGGCCTCTTTGACCAGGAAGAAGAATCGACTCACGCGGAAGTTCTCATTCGGAGACTTCCTGCTCGTAACGCCCGGTGGCCTCGTCGCGCATGACACTTCCTGACTCGAGAGCGACCACTCGCCTCTGCATCGCGTCGACAATGGCATGATCGTGAGTGGCCATCACAATGGTTGTTCCGGTCCGATTTATCCGATCTAGGAGTTTCATTATCCCTACGGAAGTCTTCGGGTCCAGGTTTCCGGTGGGCTCGTCACAAAGCATGATCGGAGGACGGTTCACGAAAGAACGAGCAACCGAAACGCGTTGCTGCTCGCCTCCGGAAAGTTGACGGGGATAGCGTGCGGCCTTGTCGGCCAGCCCGACCAGATCCAGCACTTGCTCCACCTGAGGTTTGATCGCCGATGAGGGCCGGCCCAACACTTCGAGAGCGAAAGCGACATTCTCGCTAACCGTCTTGTTGGGGAGCAGCTTGTAGTCCTGGAATACGGTTCCGACACTACGGCGGAGGTAGGGGATCTTCCATTTCGGGAGGGTGGTGATGTCTTTTCCGGCTACGTAAATCGTGCCTCTGGTAACCGGCTCGTCTCGGAGCATGAGCCGGATCAGAGTCGACTTGCCCGAACCGGAAGCCCCGACGAGGAAGACGAACTCCCCTTTTTGAATATCCAGGGAGACGTCGTTGGCGGCGACGGTGCCGCCTTCGTAGACCTTGGTGACGTTTTCTAGTCGAATCATGAGAAAGAATTCATGGGGTAGGAGAAGTCTCGCAGACGCAGTATCGGTGGCCGCGGACCCCAAGAACGCTAACCGCAAGCGCTGAGTTAGCTGGAATTATCGGTCGCCTCAAATTGGGCACGCCTCCAGCGCAGGTACGCCTCCACAAAGGGCATCACGTCGCCGTCGATGACACCCTGGATGTTGCCCACCTCGTAGTCGGTCCTGAGATCCTTCACCATCTGGTAGGGCTGCATGACGTAGCTGCGAATCTGCCGCCCCCAAGCCGCCTCACCCTTGTCGCCCCTGATCTCATTGAGATGAGCCAGACGGTCGACTCGTTGCCGCTCTGCGAGCTTGGACTGGAGCATGGCCATGGCGCGTGCTTTGTTCTGTAGTTGGGATCGCTCGTTCTGACACTGGACCACGATATTGGTGGGGATGTGGGTGATTCGAACTGCCGAGTCGGTGGTGTTGACATGCTGTCCACCGGCGCCCTGGGATCTGTAGGTATCGATTCGGATGTCATCTTCACTGATCTCCACATCGGCCTGGTCGCCCAGGTCCGGGACCACATCGACCCCGGCGAATGAGGTCTGCCGGCGGGAAGCGGCATCGAAAGGGCTGATCCTCACGAGTCGATGGACACCTCGTTCCGACTCCAGGGTTCCGTACGCTCGATCGCCCTTGACCGAGAATGTCGCCGACTTGATGCCTGCCTCCTCCCCCGCCGTAACCTCTTCGACGGTCACGGAGAATCCGGAATCGGCAAGGAAGCGTTGATACATCCGGGCGAGCATTTCGGCCCAATCCTGGGCGTCGACTCCACCTGCCCCGGCGTGGACGCTGAGAATGGCGTCGGCGTCGTCGTATTCGTCGAAGAAGAGCGACTCCAACTCGAGTCCATCGAGTTCGCCGGCGACTTCTTCCAGTTGTCCTAGGGCCTCGGTCTTCGAATCGGCATCGTCGGCCTCAGCGGCCAACTCGAGAAGAACCTCAGCGTCGTCGATCTTGGCACCGAGTCCGTCGACCTTGGCAAAGAGGCCCTCATACCGGGAGAGACGCCGAGACACCTGCCGGGCCTTATCGGGATCGTCCCAGAGGTCGGCGGAGCCTGCCTGGTCACGGAGTTCGGCGAGCTCTGAAGCCTTGGTATCGAGGTCGAGAAATCCTCTCGCCTCATCCAGGCGTTTCCGCAACTCGGCGACGAAGGCGTCGGGATCGGTGATTTCGCTCATTGTGATGCGATGCGAGCTGACCCCGCTCTACGCGTTTTCCAGCAGGAGATGGCACTTCTTGTACTTTTTGCCGGAACCGCAATAACAGGGTTCGTTACGACCGATCTTTTCGGAGACTGCCTGTTTCTGTTTCTTCGGCCCGGTGGCGTTGGCCTCGACCCGGTTCGGTTGCGACTGCGGTTGGGCGATCTCCACCCTGAATAAGTACCGGATCGCGTCGTTCTTGATGGAATCGACCATCTCGGTGAACATGTCGTAGGCCTCACGCTGGTATTCGGTGAGCGGGTCGCGCTGGCCCATCGCGCGCAAACCGATACCGGCGCGCAGGTAATCCATTTCGGAGAGGTGCTCCCGCCACTTGTTGTCGATGACAGAGAGCATCACCGACTTCTCGACCTTGACCATCGTCTCGGGGCCGAGCTCTACCCGTCGGGCGGCGAAGAACTCAAGGGCGTCTTCGACGACATTGGCCCGTACGGTTTCGTACGAATCGCTCTCCGATGAATCCTTTGTCACTTTCGAAGAAAAATATTGGGCCAGTTCGAGTTGGAATGCATCCCAGTCCCACTGGGCTTTGGGGATTCCACCGCCGAAGTGGGACTCGACCAGATCTGACATGATCTCGTCGATCCAGTCCACAACGAGATCTTCGCCGGCGGTTCCCTCGAGAATTGCCTCACGCCATTCGTAGATGACCTCGCGTTGGCGGTTCATGACCTCGTCGTATTTGAGGACGTTCTTCCGGATTTCGAAGTTCTGCGATTCAACCTGGCGTTGCGCCCTTTCGATTGACTTGGAGACCATCTTGGCCTCGAGAGGTTGGTCTTCAGGCAGCTTGAGCCGATCCATGACCGACGTCACCCACTCACCCTGGAATCGCCGCATCAGATCGTCCTCGAGGGACAGATAGAAACGCGACTCGCCGGGATCGCCCTGACGGCCGGAGCGACCACGCAACTGGTTGTCGATCCGTCGTGACTCGTGTCGCTCGGTTCCCACGACGTAGAGGCCCCCGGCTCCGATGACCTTCTGCTTGTTCGGGGCGATCTGCTCGGTGTATTCCGAGATAAGCTTGGCTTCGAGCTCCTCGTATGAGGGATCATCGGGTGTCACACCCTGCCGTTTCAGCTCAGCCTTGGCCATCCCCCCGGGATTTCCCCCCAGCATGATGTCGACGCCACGACCGGCCATGTTCGTGGCGACGGTCACCGCTCCGGGTCGACCTGCCTGCGCGATGATTTCGGCTTCTCGGGCGTGCTGTTTGGCATTGAGTACTTCGTGCTTGACTCCGGCCTTGTCGAGGGCGCGCGACAATTTCTCCGAGCGCTCGATCGAGACGGTTCCCAGGAGAACGGGTTGGAATTTGGCGTTGCGCTCCGCAATATCTGCGATCAGGGCGCTGTACTTCCCCTCCTCGCTCTTATAAACGAGGTCACCTTCGTCGGCACGTGCGACCGGCTGGTTGGTGGGAATGGTGGCCACCTCCAGACCGTAAATCTGGGCCAGTTCGGCCGCCTCGGTCTCGGCGGTACCGGTCATTCCGGCCAGCTTCTCGTACAACCTGAAATAGTTCTGGAGTGTGATCGTCGCCAGGGTCTGGTTCTCCTCTTTGATGGCGACGCCCTCTTTGGCCTCGATTGCCTGGTGGAGACCTTCGGAGTAACGGCGTCCCTCGAGCACCCTCCCGGTGAATTCGTCGACGATTTTTACCTCGCCATGATCGATCAGGTAGGCGTCGTCGAGCAGGTATAGCTCCTTCGCCTTCAATGCGGCTTCGAGATGATGCACGAAGTCAACAGCGGCATGGTCGAAGAGGTTCTCGATCCCGAGGATCTGCTCTACCCGGGTGACGCCCTCCTCGCTGGTGAGCACCTGGCGCTTGCGCTCGTCGACCTCGTAGTGAACATCCCTCTGGAGACGGCTCACGATCTTGGCAAAGTCGCGGTACCACTTCGCGCTGTCGGAGAGCTTGCCTGAGATGATCAGCGGGGTCCTGGCCTCGTCGATGAGAATCGAGTCGACCTCGTCGACAATCGCGTAGGGGTGCCCTCTCTGTACCCGTGAAGTTGCCGTCATCGCCATGTTGTCGCGGAGATAGTCAAACCCGAACTCATTGTTGGTGCCGTGGGTGATATCTGCGGCATACGCCGGATGGCGGGCCGACGGGTCGTCACCGTTCTGAATGATCCCGATAGTGAGTCCCAGGAAACGGTGAATTCCACCCATCCACTCGGCGTCACGAGCGGCGAGGTAGTCGTTGACCGTGACCATATGCACCCCCTTCCCGTTGAGGGCGTTGAGGTACGCAGGCATGGTCGAGACCAGAGTTTTACCTTCACCCGTCCTCATCTCGGCGACCATGCCCTTGTGGAGAGCGGCAGCGCCGACGACCTGAACGTCGTAATGGCGCTGGCCGAGGACACGCTTTGCCGCCTCGCGGACGGTGGCGAATGCCTCTACCTGGATGTCTTCGAGGCGGGCGCCGTTTGCAATGCGGTCTTTGAATTCAACGGTCTTGGCAGCCAATTCGGTATCGCTGAGAGCTTCGAATTGGTGTTCGACATCGTTGACGGCTACCGCAACGGTCTGGAATTCTTTGAGAGTTTTGCCTTCGCCGACGCGGAGGACTTTGGAGAAGAGTGGCATTAGACCCTTATGGTACTAACGCCTCCAGTTATTGACAGGTCTGCGAATTGCGGAAGCCAGTTACCCGGGGCCGATCATGCCTTCGCGCTGCGCCCAAATCACGGCTTCGAATCGAGAATTCATTCCGAGCTTGTCGAGCACGTTGCGGACATGGTTGCGCACGGTGTTCTCCGAGATGTATAGCTGGCCGGCTATTTCGCGAGATGTGTTGCCTTTGGCGACCAGGGTGAGAACTTCCAGTTCACGGCCGGTCAGTTCAGGTTGACGGGTCATCGTCGCCCCGTGATGGCGGAGAAGATCGCGGAGTGCCGCAAACAGCTTGCCGCCCATTGCCGGAGAGACGGCGGCACCACCGTTGAGCACGTCTTTCATCGCTTCGACCAGGCGGGGCAACGGCGTGTCCTTCGTCATATATCCCAGGGCACCGGCCTTCACCGCTTCGAGGAGGTCACTGGCCGACTCGCTGGATGTCAAAAGGACGACTTTTGTACCCGGGCTTGCCTTGATGATCGAGCTGACGACTTCGAGACCTGACATCCCGGGCATCAAGAGATCGAGCATCACCAGGTCTGGCTGTGTCTGTTTCGCCAGATCGATCCCGGCCATGGCGCTCGACGCCGCCGCGACGACCTCGAACCCTTCGGATGAAAATGCCGCACGCAAAGCTTCACGAAACAACTCGGCGTCATCGACAATTAAAACGGTAGACATGGTTCTGTGCACTCCTACTCACCGGTACCAGACCTCTCTATCGGCAAGAACTCCAGAGGACTAGACACTTGATTTTTCCAGCTGCGGTGCGGGTCTTGCCGAAGTCGCCGTGAAAAAGAAGTCGACTTCGATCGGGTGGACGGCGTGGGCGGCCGCCAGAAGTGTGGTTCCGGTAGTCAGGACGTCGTCAACAAGGACCACTGATTTGACCCGAATTGGAGTCACCACGAACCGGGGAGGTCCGCCTCGATGCGACGATCCGGCGCGGCGTCGGTTGTGGACCGGCCGCTCGATGAGATCGAGGGCCATCCCGCCGGTGCGGGCTGCGACGATCTCAGCAAGGCGTTGTGCGGGGTCGATCCCATAGCGGAGATAGCGGGTCCAAACCCTGGGGACCGGGACAAAGACACGCCCCGGTGGGACCAGTTGGGAGAGGTACGGGGCGATGAGACGGAGTAATGCCTCGCCGCCACGATATTTGAGCCCGTGTATCAACCTGGATGCCGGGCCGGTGTGTTCAAAGACACTGACCGCCCGGAATCCCCCGGGGAGAATTCGTTCGGGGGCGGGGTACAACCGACTCCGGCAGCCCGGACACAGATCGCCTTTGGCGACGACAAAACAAGCCTGACAGATCACGTCAATCCCTTCTCTGAGTGCTTTTGCACGGAGGCGGTATAAGGACACTCACAGAACGGGCCGATTGACGAATTTGACGATTTCGTCCCGAACCCTTCGGGAGTCTTTGCGGATCTCGGTAGCGGTAAAGCGTCGAATGTCCCATCCCAACTCCATGAGTGCGTTCTGGCGGCGGAGGTCGTTTTGCAGTTGTTCCGGAGTTCCGTGGGCGCCAAACCCATCGACTTCGACAATCCTCATGCGGTCGGGCCAGGAGAAGTCGGGATAAGCGTTTTGGCCGTCGGGCAACCTGACCTGGAGTTGTTGCACCGGCATCGGAATCGGGGCATCGCTGACAGTGTGCTTGAGATCTATCTCGGCCACGCTGCCCGAGCGGTCGTCAGCGAGATCCGCCACCACCGCTCGCATTTTTTTGGTCCCGGGTACGCCACGCCCACCTGAAATCGCCACCTCGAGGTCGAGCTTCTCGCATGTGGTCATGCCTGCGTGGATTGCCGATCGGGCAGCCTTCTCCAGAGTCCTCGCCGGAAGGATGGCTGCTAGATCGAACAGGGTGCGTTCGGGAGAAGTTGCCGGAATTGAGTCGACCATCGTCGACCGATTCGGCCGCCTCGTTCTGTGGACGAGCACCCCATCGGGTTCCGGGGATTCGCCATAGGGAACGGTTACTTCGATGATTCGCCCATAAATGGCGTCGAATTCCCAGAGGATTGCGGCGCACCGATGTGACACCAGTGCGTCCGGCCCGGCGGCCAACACCGAGCCGAGGACCGCCGTCTTCCAAGTGGCCACGACCGAGTCGAGGTAGTAGACCCCTGGGCGATGCGGACTCAGCCGACCCTCGGTGGCTCGCCTAGCGATCTCCCGGTCGGTGACTGCAAGAGCCAATAGGTCGGCCCTTCGGACCAACCCATGCTGTACAGAGGCCAACTCCTGAATGGTTCGTTCATCCCACATACCAACAAATGTGAGCGAATCGAGGGCCGGATTCAACCCCTATCCCTTCTGTGGGTGCTAGGTGCCTTCTTGCCAGCCGCTCAGGTAGTCGCGTTGTTCGTCGGTGAGTTGCTCGAGGCCGCCGCCGAGGCTGTCCAATTTTATGGAGGCGACTTCGGCGTCGATCTCAGGCGGGAGTGTGTGGATCTTGACCTCGAGGGCGTCGGCGTTCTTCATGAGGAACTCGGCGGCGAGGGCCTGGTTGGAGAACGACATGTCCATCACATCGGCAGGATGTCCCTCGGCCGCTCCCAGATTGACCAGCCGGCCCTCGGCCGCAACCAGGATTCTCCGACCGTCGGCCATCTCGAATTCATCGAGGTTGTCGCGGACATTCCTCTTTTCGACAGCCAT
The DNA here is from genome assembly GCA_036524475.1 of Acidimicrobiia bacterium. Classification (GTDB taxonomy): domain Bacteria; phylum Actinomycetota; class Acidimicrobiia; order Spongiisociales; family ZC4RG35; genus MA-ANB-1. Next base: position 8,802 of record DATDCF010000215.1, read on the forward strand.
CGCCCGAAGTGAGGCGAGGTCGAGCTCGATATCGAAGTGGCCGGCGTTTGAGAGAATCGCCCCGTCCTTCATCACATCGAAGTGCTCTTTTCTCAAGACATGCTTGTTTCCGGTGACGGTTACGAAAATGTCGCCTTCGCGGGCGGCGTCGAGTGCAGTCATCACCCGAAACCCGTCCATAGCCGCCGACAGTGCTCGTACCGGGTCGACCTCGACCACGATGACATGTGCGCCGAGGCCGTCGGCCCGGGAGGCGACTCCCCGACCGCAGTCGCCGTAACCGACGACAACAAAATTGAGCCCGGCGATGAGGACGTTCGAGGCCCGGAGTAAACCGTCCATTACCGACTGACCGGTTCCGTAGTGGTTGTCAAAGAGGTGCTTGGTAGCGGAATCGTTGACTGCAACAACTGGGACACGCAGTGTTCCGTCAGCAGCCATCGCTCTGAGCCTGATGACTCCAGTGGTGGTTTCCTCCGTCGAACCGATCACTTCGAGATCACGGCGGTCGGTGTGAAGGAGCGTGGCGAGGTCGGCACCATCGTCCATCGTGATCGCAGGCTTATGGTCGAGGGCGGCATTGATGTGCTTGTAGTAACCATCCGAGTCGATGCCGCGTATCGCGAAAACCGAAATTCCCTCGGCGACCAGGGCAGCAGCCACATCGTCCTGTGTCGAAAGAGGGTTGGATGCGCAGAGAATCGGCTCCGCTCCCCCATCTCGCAAGGCGAGCATCAGGTTGGCTGTCTCGGCAGTGACATGGAGACACGCGGCGACGACCGCACCCTGGAGTGGTTTTTCCTTGACGAAACGCTCCCTGACGGTGTCGAGCACAGGCATTCGGCGACCGGCCCAGGCTATCCGTCGGGCGCCCGATTCGGCGAGTGCCGGATTGGCAATGTCATAGTTCATTTCTCATCCTCGACTAGGAGTTTCTTCAGTTTTTCGATGGTTCCTACCGGAACCGGGTCGACGCCGGCGTTGACCGCCATCATCCACGAAACAAGGTCACCGATAGCGGTGAGTGAGATTATCCG
>DATDCF010000216.1:0-2446 GCA_036524475.1 Acidimicrobiia bacterium
AGTGTTTGGATCGACACAAACCTCAGTTGGATTGACCGAGGATCTCGGGGCCGGGGTGATCGATCGCTTTCGTTCGCTGCCTATGGCCCGTTCGGCGGTTCTGGCCGGCCGGACCAATGCCGATCTGGTCAGGAGTGTTTGGGTGCTGAGCCTCATGTTGGTCGTCGGCTACTTCCTTGGTTGGAGATTCGAGCAGGGATTCCCCAAGATGGCGTTTGGGGTGTTGCTCGCCCTTCTCTTTGCGTACGCGATGTCCTGGGGTATGGCCTGCCTCGGATTGGCGATCAAAGACACCGAAGCCGTCCAGGTGGCGGGGTTCCTCCCGTTGTTTCCCCTGGTCTTTGCTTCCTCGGTCTTCGTCCCCACGGACACCATGCCGTCGTGGCTCCAGAACTTCGCTGAGAACCAGCCGGTAACGATCCTCGCCAACACCGTCCGATCGCTCTTCCTACCCGAGGAGGCTCTGGCCTTCATCGGCCTGGACCAGGCATCCCTGATCCTGCAATCCCTCGCCTGGACCGTCGGAATGATTGCTGTCTTCGCCCCCCTGGCAGTGTGGCTCTACCGGCGCGTGAGCGATTGACCTTGGTTAAATAGCACCGCCCTTCATGACTCGATTGGGCGATTCGACACATACAGGGATGTAAACGGAAAGGTGAGAATGGAAGATACGCTGCCGGAGGCCCCACCCGAAATGCACCAGCTGGACTGGTTTCTCGGTAGATGGGATGTCATCTCGAGATCGAAGGACGCCGCTGGTGATTCGGTGGAGGAGTCAATGGGGACGAACCACAGTTTGATCCTCGGAGGCCACGCGATCCTCGAGCATTTCCGGGGACCGCTCATGGGCCAACCCTTCGAGGCCTGGAGCCTCCGCAAGTACAACCCCGTCGGGGAGAGGTGGGAGCAAAGGTGGGTCGACACCACGCCAGGAGGGTTCGCCGACTGGACCGGTAGTTGGGATGAATCGAGCCGCCGATTCATCGGAAACCCCAACCGGGTTCTCGCCGCGGATGGGACACTCGCCACCGCGGCTGTTCGCGAGGTGTTCTTCGAGATCGAGGACGACCGGTTCTCATGGAAGTACGAAACGACAGAGGACGGCGGAACCATCTGGGCTCCGAGTTGGGAACTCGAATATCGGCGTTCCAGTGCCTGACGTCGAAGTCACCGAGTTCGCCTTTCCGTCTGGTTCCGAACAGCCGTTGCTGGTGAGGCCGGACGGCGAAGCGATAGCTCTGCTTCTCTACTTGCACTGGTTTGATGAGGCACCCAATGCCAACCGGACCCAGTTTCTCGATGAAGCCACGGCCATGGCAGAAATCGGGTTTGTATCGCTTCTCCCCCAGTTGGAATTCCCGTGGAAATCGCCGCCGACGGGCCTGCCAGCCGACGCCGACAGAATCCGCTCCCAGAGCAAATATCTCACCCGACTGGTGACCTCGGCCCGCTCTCATCTGGCTATCGACCGACTCGGCATCGTTGGACACGACTTTGGCGCAATGCACGGGGCACGGGTCGCGAGAGGACTCGAAAGCAGATGCAATGTCTTCATTGCCCCGACTCCGCGATGGTCAGACTGGTTTCTGAGGTTCTGGCCGATCGATGACGACCGGTACGACTACATGAGGGCCATGGAACCCCTCGATCCGCTGACCGCTGTCGGAGAAATCGACGCGCCGACCCTCTACCAATTCGCCAAAAGTGACTTCTATATCGCACCCATGACCGGACTCGAGTTGTTTGGTCAAGCGAAAGAGCCGAAAACCATGATCCCCTATGACGCTGATCACTCGCTTGATAGCGCCGAGGCGGGTTCAGATCGACGCGAGTTTCTCCAGAAACATCTGGGTGGGTAGCGAGAGGGCACTTAATCTCCATCCGGTGACACCGTCCCCGAGCAAACTCTCCCCTGACTTCTGGCGGCTTTGGTGGGCGGCGGCGACCTCGAACATCGGCGATGGAATCAGGGTCACTGCGCTGCCTCTCCTCATGGCGACCATCACCCGCGACCCGGTGATCGTGAGTGGAGTCACCGCGGCAACGCTGGCCCCGTGGATCCTGTTCTCCCTGCCTGGTGGCGCCATTGTCGATAGGGCGAATCGCCGCACGCTCATGATCGCGGGTCAGGCGGTTCGGGCGCTTTTTGTCACGGTCCTCGCTGTGGCTGTTGCAATGGGATGGGAGTCAGTCCTCCTCATCTACGCCACAGCCTTTGTAATCGGCACCGGGGAGGTATTCGTCGATACCTCTTTGCAGGCATCCATACCCATGCTGGTCGACGAAACGCAGCTCGAGGACGCCAACGGCAAGCTTCTGGCAGTTGAATTCGTCACCAACGATGCCCTCGGGGGGCCAGTGGGTGCGTGGCTCTTCGCCACCGCCGCATTTCTTCCGTTTGGCTTCGATGCTGTCACCTTCCTTCTCGCCGCTTTCCTAATCACCC
>DATDCF010000217.1:0-3057 GCA_036524475.1 Acidimicrobiia bacterium
CCCCAAAATGCTGGCATTGTTTACCAGGAGGCGGAAGTCACCAAATTCAACGGCGGCATCCACCATTTCAGTTCGGTGGCCCTGATCGGCGACATCACCGGCGATGGCATGGGTCTTACCCGATCCCATAGATTCGAGGAAGTGCCCGGCTTCGTCCAGGACTCCTCGATTCCGTCCGTCGATTACCAGATTCCAGTCTTGGGTCGCGAGTTCCGTTGCAAGGGCTTTGCCAAATCCCATGGAACCACCGGTGATGATGGCTGTGCTCACGGTCGTTCCCGCTTGGCTGTCGGATCCTGCTTGATCTTCATGAGCAGATCGTACAAGTTGAAGTTAACTTGAAGTCAAGAGCAGAGTCCTGTCAGCTACTCAAAGGGCTCAGGCGGATCCCTTCTTGCTCCAATTCACGCCACATATGGCGTGATATTCCGACGGAACGCCGATTCGGGATATGATCGCCTCGTGCCTAAGACCATAGGAATTCTTACTGCAGGTGGAGATAGCCCCGGTTTGAACGCGGCAATTCGAGCAGTCGGGAAAGCGGCCCAGAGGGCCCACGGGATGAAGGTGATCGGGTTCTACGACGGATTTGTCGGCTTGATGGAAAACCGATACGTGGAACTCGGCAGCGACGAACTAAGCGGGATTCTGACCCGGGGAGGAACCGTTCTCGGGACAAGCCGGGCCGACTGCATAAAAATGGTGCTAGCCGACGGTTCGGTAGTCGACGGTCGCGGCGAGATGAAACGCGTCTTTGAAGAGCACCAACTAGACGCCCTGGTTTGCCTGGGCGGCGACGGCACCGCCCGCAATGCCATCAAACTGGAGAAGGTAGGGGTCCGCGTTCTTACATTGCCGAAGACGATCGACAATGACGTCGCCGGCACCGACGTCACCTTCGGATTCGACACTGCGGTCACTATCGCCGCCGAGGCGATCGACCGGCTCCACTCAACCGCTCACTCCCATCATCGCATCATGGTGGTCGAGTTGATGGGCCACACAGTGGGTTGGCTCGCCCTTGCGGCCGGGCTGGCCTCGGGAGCCGACGTAATCCTCATTCCTGAGATTCCCCACGACGTCGAAATAGTTGCCAACTCGATAATCGCCCGTAAAGAATCTGGAAGCAGCTTCTCGATTGTCGCTGTCGCGGAAGGCGCTATCAGCCGGGAACACGCTGAGGAACGTAAGACATTGGTGGAGCGGACGTCGTCGACCAGTAGCGATGACCGCAAGGAGTTGAAGCAGGCTGTCAGTAAATTCGACCGCGACCACGTGGGTGGGACGAGCGACCTTGCCGACCAATTGAGCGAGCTCACCGGTTTGGAGTCGAGAGTGACGATCCTGGGCCACATCCAGCGCGGTGGAACACCCACCCCGGCAGATCGCTTGTTGGCTACCAGACTCGGCACGGCGTGTGTTGATTACATCGCCGAAGGAATCCACGGTGTGATGATCGCTGCCCGCGGGCAGGGAACCGAGCCGGTTCCGCTCAAGGTCGCCGCCAGCGGCGTCCGAGCAGTACCTCTGGACCACAGTTGGGTGCAGTCGGCCCGGGCTCTCGGCATTTCGCTGGGCGATTAGGTGGGCGTTTGAAGATACCCCGGACAGTCGCGATCTCAGGGGGTGGCCCGGCCGGGCTCTACCTTGCAATCCTGCTCAAGAAGAACGACCCGACGATCGAGGTAGACCTCCACGAGAGAAACACTCCCGCCGACGCCTACGGGTTTGGTGTGGTCTTCTCTGATGAAACGCTGGAGAACATAGAGGCTGCCGATCGGGAGTTCTACGACTCCCTTACCGCCGAATTTCGGCAATGGGGTGTAATCGAAGTCCGCCATTTCTCTGGAGAGGTTATCCGGTCAGGGGGCCACGGTTTCGCCGCAGTCGGTCGACGCACCATGCTGGAACTATTGACCGCTCGGGCGAAGGAGGTAGGAGCCAACCTCCACTTCTCGTCCGAGATCACTGGTGTCAAACAACTTGTTGGGGCCGATTTGATCGTTGGTGCCGACGGAGCGCACAGTCTCATCCGGAATAGCTTCACCGATGTCTTCGAACCGTCATTGGAGCCCCGACGCAACAAATACATCTGGTTCGGGACCGACAAGGTGTTTGACGACTTCACCTTCATTTTCGAGAGGACTGAACCCGGGCTGGTTTGGGCGCACATCTACCCCTATTCCGCCAACGCCAGCACCTTCATCGTAGAGATGGCACCGGAGACCTGGTCGGCCCTCGGGCTCGATGCCAACGAGAACCGGAATTGGGATCCACAGGACAGCGACGACCTGGCGATCAAGGTCTCGGAAGAACTGTTCGCCCGGCATCTCGATGGCCATTCATTGATCGGGAACAAGTCGCGATGGCTGCAGTTCCCCACTATCTCGTGTCGACGCTGGAGCCATGAGAACGTGGTTTTGATGGGCGATGCAGTCCACACGGCGCACTTTTCCGTGGGTTCGGGGACAAAACTCGCTCTCGAGGACGCCATTTCCCTGGCAAGCCACCTTCTTTCCGACGACGTCCTTCCCGAAGCGTTGTCAGCCTATGAGGCAGAGCGGCGCCCGGTTGTCGACTCCACTCAGCGGGCGGCAAAAGCCAGTCTGGAGTGGTTCGAGGGCGCCGACCGTTACATCGGGCAGGAGCCGGAGCAGTTCGCATTCTCCATGCTCACCCGGAGTCAGCGGGTCACTTACGACAACCTCCGACTGCGCGATCCCGGATACATGGAGTCGGTCGATCGCTGGTACGCCGCATCGAGACACGGCTCGTCCGTACCCACCTCATCAGAGACGCCGCCGATGTTCCACCCCTTTCAGCTACGCGACCTCGTGCTGCCCAACCGGATCGTCGTGTCACCGATGGATCAGTACTCCGCCGTGAATGGCATGCCCAACGAGTGGCATATGGTCCATCTGGGGAGTCGCGCGGTGGGTGGTGCAGGCCTGGTGATGACCGAAATGACCTGCGTATCGCCGGAAGGAAGAATCAGCCCCGGTTGCACCGGCATCTGGTCCGAACAACAGGCTGAGGGGTGGCGGCGGATCGTCGAAT
>DATDCF010000218.1:0-11044 GCA_036524475.1 Acidimicrobiia bacterium
GATATGGCACGAATCGAACTCGGCTCAGAACATCTCCTGGGCTACTTCTCCGACTCGTTCGAGGCGCCGTATCCCGTGGACAGTCCGATGCCGATTGGTCGTTTCTGGTTCGATGGGGTGGTTCTCACCTGGCTGGTACTGGCACCCTTGTGAGCTGCTTCAGGTGGGAGTGAGGTCCGGAGATTGCGCGACTTTGACCATTGATCCACCGCCCCGCCTTATCCACCCAACCAGAGGAAAGATCCCGATGACGATCGGAAGCAGCCAGAAGAATATTCGGTGGGTAAATGTGGCGGCTGCGATCTGATCGGCCAGGCTGGGGTCGTCGGGTGCAAGGAGCCATACGTAAGTCAGTTCGACCACGCCCAACCCAGCTGGGACGATAGGCATCAGAGACATCATGATTCCGATGGCGTAGACAGCGAGCAACTCGCTTGCCGATACGACACGGGCGGTGATACCGACCTCTCTGAACAGATACAGCATCCCGAAATATCGGATTACATGCATAGTCAATAGGAACAGCGCGGAGATCCACCATCGAGAGGCGAGGGTTCGGAGGAGGAGCCGCCGGAAGCCAACCGTCGAGCCGACGACATCCGGGGGAGCAGGTCTTTTCAGCTTGGGGAATACCCAATCCGCTGCACGTTGCAGCATATTCCCGATCCGTACTGCGATTCGTTCCCGACGCAGAATCAGCGCGACAATTAGGACCGCTCCTGTAATCGCAGCCACTGCGAGCGCGGTCAGTACCCGGCCCGTCTGCGTTGCCTCGCCCGTAGCTACCCAATAGACGAGCACAAGGACCGGCGCCATGATGGCGAACATAATCTGAAAACCGCCGCCCACAATTACGCTCGCCCCGGCGATTGAGCCATCGACTCCAAAGCCCCGATACATCGCATACCTGACGACGATGTCCCAAGGTGACGGTGCGAATCCGGCCACGGTGTTGCCCCCGAGAAATGCTTTCCAACCCGCCCGGTAACTCAGTCCGGGTATCAACGACGTGTATATAGCGGCTTCGGTCCACGACGAGATGATCCCCAAAAGGGTCAGCAGAAGAAGGCTGGCGCCGTCGAGAGCGGTGATTTCCTGCCAGACGTCCTCGTAGTCGATGTACTTGGGAAGCACCACCCCGAACAGGACGATGAGCACCAACACGGGAAATACCAGTTGCCACCATGTCAAGCGACGTTTAGGGGAAAGAGGCTCTTCAGTCATGGGCGACACGGTCTGGGAGGTCGGGTGTGAAACGGCGCATGGTGACACTGTCGAGTGGTGTGAGGACTGCTTGCGCCATGACCCAACAGTATGACAATTCGCCCCAACTTTAACTGTCGCTGATCAGAGTTCCGTGGACCTCGACCCGGCTTGATCTCACCCGCATCCAGATTCTTGCGTTCTTTTGCGCCGAATGGATGAGATCTCGGCGCCCGACAGGTGGACTCCCGGGAGGGCTCGACGACTCAATGCGCATGCGGGGCGACCGCCGCTAATTTCACGAACGTATGAATCGAACAATTGGACAGGTGGCAGGGGCGTCTATTACAGGTCTGGTCATCGGCGTCGCCGGAGGTGCAGCCATTGGGTCTGGCCTGAAGCAGGTCGACGTCGGGCTGGCTGCCGTAATCGGTGGTGTGGTCATGGCCAGTGTGTCTGGGTGGGCCGATGCCAAGAGGGTGCCCGGCCGAACCCAGCCAGTGTGGGTCAGGGTGCTCGCATCGACTTTCCTCGCCGCCATGCTCGGCTGGGTTGGCGAGTTGTTCCTCCCTGCCTGGCCCTTATGGGTGGTAGGAGGTATTGCAGGCCTTGCGGTGGGAGTCATGGGGCTGCGGCCGGGTAAGGCGCTTCTCGGTCTTGGAACCGGTTTGGGAGTTGGGTTTGTGTTTTTCATCGGGCCGACGGTCGGGTGGAGTGTGATCTGGGCGAGCACCGTTCTCGTTTACAGGGTTGTGTCGGCCATTCTCTACAGGAGCAGGGAGCAAGTCACATTTGTAGCCGAGGGGGTCGATGTCACCGAACTGCCGTTCGTCGTGCCTCTGGCCGAGCAGCACGCCTATGTAGGCGTGGACTATCTGAAGCGATACGCCGAGCTGGTCGGTGCCGAATTCGCCCGAAGCCCGTCAGATATCGGGATCATCGACTCGTTGGGCCAGCTCGCCGGTCCCGGATTCGACCCGATGCTCGTCCACCCGCTCATCAAAGAGTTCTACGAGCACACCAGCCGTTTCAAGCTGACGATCACGCCACATTGGCGAAGGTGGATGCGGATTCCCTACGCCATTTACCGGAGAGTTCTGGCCGCTCCACTGGGACAAGCCAACGCACCATTCGACGCCGAAGAGGTGCACGAGGGTGTGGTGAGCTGGATCGACACCATCGACATCGATGCCGACGGCGTCCCGGACTTTCGTGCCTGGGTGCGTGCCTATGAAAAGTCTCGAGAGCCAATCTATGTGGGTATCTATACGGTGGTTCGTGCCGGAGTGACAGGCTATGTGAGTGTCGGGTTCCCTTTGCCGTCGGGTAGCTTCACGGCGACCCTGCTACCCCGAAACAACCGGGGGGATGGTTTCCTACTGAGCAGTCGGGAAGGATCGTTTCAGGGCCATTATTTGAGCGTGGCAGATCCCGAGACCAACGAACTCACTGTCGTGAGGCTCAATTCGTTCGACGAAGAAATTGACGTCTACGTGGAGGAAGGACGGGTTTTCACAGACCATCGGTTCTACCTTGGCGGAATCGAATTCATGTACCTCCACTACGAGATTGCCCGCATTGATCCTTTGGCATCCGGTCCAACTGGTAACGACTCTATTGGAGGCTGAACCAGTCTGGAAGTTGGGTCAATGTCGGGTAGCTTCACGTTTGAATGACGAGTCGGGACGAAATTTAAAGGCGGCGCGGTCAGGTGCCATTGGCATCTAGCTGGCGATGTACGTCAGCGGCGTTGAACCAGGCGTTTTCATATGAAATCAGACCATCTCTAAGTTCGAATACATGGAGCATCCGCGTCTTCACAAAGGCTCCGCCGCCATGGCGTCCGGCCCATTCGCCTTCGACATGGCCGGTCAGGATTGACTCGTCGACGACGAACCTGCCGCTCTCCCCGCTAAATCGCTTGACGGACTCGAGATGGACGTCAGGAATCGCGTCGATTATCGAGGAGTACACCGCCCCGACGGCTTCCTTTCCCCGAAATGGGGAGTCGGGGTGGGTGATGTCGTCCCACACGATGTCGTCGGTGTAGGTGGCGAGGGTCGCCTCAACGTCGTGGGCGTTCTCAGCGGCGAAATGTCGGTCGATGATGTCCATATTGGTTCTCCTCCGTTGGAGCCAACATTACGCCGGGACCGCTCCGACCACGCGTGTGCCCGAACCTAGTTTACTTCACTCAGCATATGGGAGGGTCAGCCGTCGGTCGGTCGCACCGCCGCGTGCTCGGTTTGAAGGGCTTCTAGCCTCTTAGTTAGCACTTCACATCTGCCTCTCGCTTGTGTCAATAGCTCCTTGGTAGCGGCTTGCGCTGATTCGGCTTTCTCCATGCGGGCGATCCAGGAGTCGGTTCGCCTCTGCGACTCCGGTGTCGTCCAGTCGGGATATGACGGGACTCCTGTCCGGCCAGGTGCGTTATAGAGGTCTTCCAGACGCCGCGCCGTGACTCGCGGCGCGTGCTCCCGCTCAACGTAGGCGCGACCCGCTTTTCCGATTGATTTGCGACGTTGTTGGTCGCCCAACAACGATCCGAGTACGTCAGCGAAAGTCTCGGGATCTGCGTTCACAACCGGAAGGTCCGGATGGACGGCTAGCACTTCGTCGCGGATCCGTGCGATGGCGACTTTGCCGAAGGCCATCGCCTCCAATGATCCAACGCCGGCGTCTCCGCCCAAGAGCTTTTCGACGACGATATCTGCCCGGGCAACTCGATCCATGAGTTCAGAATGAGTGACACCCTCGACCAGGTCGATGTCGAAGTCAAAGCCTCGCGCTTTGACCTCGTCCAGGCCATCGAGAACAAATTTCGTCCCCTTTGTCGACCGGGCACTGGGAGCGTGGAGCACGATCGGGAGGCGTCCGGCGCGATTCGCCTTTGGAACCAGCGTTGCGAGGTCGACGGATTTAGGTATGTAGGTCGCTTCCGGCACATAAATCGAATCCAAAACGCTTCCAACCGTCATCTGATGGGCGTATCTGCGTATGACGCTTAAATTGGACTCAATCTGGTCTTCGTCGCAGGCGATATCCGCATACCGGTAGAAGCTCCAGCGGTCATCGGCGATGTGGTGACTTCGCAACCGTACATCGGTTCCGTGGAAAGTGAACACGATCTTGACTCCAAGCGACCTCCATACGGGGAGATCCCAGAATCGTGGAAGGTAGTCCCGTGCTGGTATCAGTGACTGGGCGAAGTGAAAGTGAACGACGTCGAAATCCCGGTCGGCCGCTTCAACAAAGGTGCGGAAGTATGCGGACGGATCGCCCTCATGCTCGATGACCCGATCGGCTGGGAATCCGTAGCGGGACTCGCCGTACTGCCAGACCTCTACCTCGTGCCCGAGGGATCGCAGCCCCTCGGCCATCAGCCAAGCCTGGTTAGCAATATTGGTCGGAGCATGGAGGACCCGCATCAGCGGGAGGTTAGATAACTCAATTGGCATTGAGCCTGAAGTCCGGGCAAGATTTGCTTCCTTATACGGTTTGATGGCAAATCGAATCAGTCGTCGATGCTGAGGAACCGGATGGATCACGACGTGTCAGAGGAGCCACATGGCCGATTGCAACCATATTCCTGATGATCTAACCCCTCCCTCGCCAACGGCTCCCGGCTGTGAAGACTGTCTTGCCATGGACCAACGAAACTGGGTTCACCTACGTCTGTGTCAGGAGTGTGGCCACGTTGGGTGCTGTGACAACTCGCTCGGTATGCACGCCACCACCCATTTTCACAATAGCCAGCACGCGCTTGTCAGATCGTTCGAGCCCGGCGAAGACTGGTGGTGGTGCTATCCGGATCAAGTGTCTTTCTTCATCGAAGGAGCGCCACCCGCTCCCTCTTACGACGTTGGCTAGGTACCCCACCCCAAAGGTGGAGCGAAGGTGCCTGGTTGGAAATGCCAATACTCGCGTAGCGAGGTGCACAACCAGTCATCATTGAAGTCGAGGAGGAGGCAACCGGGCAGAGTCACGGGATCGCCGGCCACCTTCATATTTGTCCAGAACTCAACCGTCACCCGTGAACCGTCGACGAACGGTTCGCCCATCCGGACACTGACCTCACTCTGTACTGAGGTTACGTCGGTCCAGTAGGCCCCGACTCCATCGCGGCCCTGGTGGGCGGGCTCGAAAATGTTTGAACGGTAGGTGCCGTCAGGCGTGAACAATGCGCCGACCGCAGCCGCATCGCGGGTTTCCCACGCCATGCGATAGCCCTCGATCCAATCTTTGAGTGTGTTTGTCATCCCTGGTTCCTTCGTTCTAATCGTCAGATCTTTGGCAGTTTGAATCCGGATTTCTCGATTACGTGATCACGGGACTCTTCGACGGATCGCCGCACGGCCGGCCAGTCCACGTACTGGAGGCGCCCGGAGCGCTTCATGATCCGTCCGGAGATGATCACCGTGTCTACATTCCCCGTGTCCATTCCAGCTACTACCGCCGTAGCCGGGTCGTTCAGCGGGGTTACGTTGATGCGGTCGGTTCGCAACATGACGATGTCTGCTTCTTTTCCGGGCGTAAGACTTCCAACCTTGTGGTCGAGGCCGTTGGCCCGAGCACCTTCAATGGTGGCGAATCTGAGGACGTCGCGGGTGGTGACCGGCGCCCTCCCCTGTGTAGAGGCGATGGCCCTTTGCAATCCGAGGACCGAACGCATCTGGTTGAACATGTCACCCGGGACGTTGGTTTCGACATCGATGCTCAGGCTCGGGTCGAGTCCGCGGTCGAGAAATTTCTGGATGGGCGGCATCCCATGACCCATCATCATTTCCACCGGCGAGGCCAGCGACACGGTTCCGCCGCTGTCGACAATCATCTGTATCTCGGTCTCATTGAGAGTGGTGCAATGTATGTAAGTGGTGTCAGGCCCGAGGAGCCCGGCGGTTCCCATTTCCTGGAGTTTGGAATCGAGACCGTAGGAACCGACTCCAACGTGTGTGGATATTCGTGCGTTTGCCTCGCGTGCGAGTTTCCAGTGGTCGCGGGAGACCTCGAAATCGGTGAACTCGGGTCCCGGGGCCGCAAGTGCGAGTGTCAGTAGCTGATCGGTGGTCGAGAAATGCTCGGTTGCCGCCCTCACGAACCAACTCGGCTGTCGTTCCTCCCATTTGCCCCACCAGGGGAACCCATAGGCGAAGACCGCCCGCATCCCGGAATCATTGAGAGCCTGGACCACGGCGTCGGTATGGGCCGGCGAGCCCTGGATATGCGACCAATCGAGCAAAGTGGTAATCCCAGCGTCCATCGCTCCCAGGGCCGAGACCAGATTGCCAACGTACGCGTCCTCGGGCCGGAATGCCGGTGCCAGCTTGTGTAGGACATGGGAGATATAGCTGGTTCGCCCCTCGAGGGGGACGTCGGTGCCAAGGTTCCGCAGTACGCCTTCCCAGATGTGCCTGTGGGTGTCCACAAACCCGGGCATGACGATCATTCCGCTTGCGTCGATGACATCCGTGTCATCGCCGGCTTCCAAACCTGGTCCCACCGAAACGATCTTGCCGCCGTCTATGAGAATGTCGCCCTTGGTCATCTCGCCGATATCGACATCCATGCTGAGCACGATCCCTCCCCTGATCAGCTTCCGATCGGTGGGGACGACAGTGAAGTTGGTGCCCTCCGGGTAAAAGCTCGGGATCGGGATGGCATCGGCCACCCGGCTTCCGAGGATCAGTCGTCGGGCCCGGCGGTAGTTCCTCTTGGCCAACTCTTTGAGATCGCCGGCCTGGAACAAGACGATCCCGATCAGGACGAGAACGCCAATGATCATCGTCCCGTCGTCGGGCGACAGTCCGAGGAAGGGAAGGACGGTGATGATCAGTGCCAACAGAACGGCTGCGATGCTGGTGCCAACGAACGTGGCGCGTCCCCCGGCCAGTGAGGCGCCACCTAGTACAGCCGCCGTGATGCTGTTCAGTGCGTAACTGGATCCAACATTGGCACTGCCGATTGGTGACCTCGCCATCACGAAGAACGATGCGACTGCGCCGAGTACGGCGGCAAGTATCAAGGCCCTGACTCGAACCCAGTTGGTCCTGATGCCAGCCCGCTTGGCGGCTCTTTCGTCGAAACCGACTGCACGCAATTCCAGCCCGGCGCCCGAGGCATGAAGCCAGAAGTCGAGAAGCGCCGCGCCAACCAGGATCACAATAAAGGCAATCGGGATCGGGCCAATGCTGGTCTTCAGGAACGATGCCAGCTCGGGGCTGATAATTCCCTGGGCTGTGGGGCGCAGCGTGAGTGAGATACCGTCGAGAATGCTCAGCGTGGCCAGTGTCGCGATTATGGAGGGGATCTTGACTCCCCGAATCAGCCCGGCATTGACCAGGCCCAAGCCAACTCCGGCCAGCAGGATTAGGCCTACTCCGACGAATATTTCCGACGTCGAGGCTTCCGCTCCCATCAGGAAACTTCCGGCCACCACACCAAAGCTGATCATCGCACCAATTGAAAGGTCGAGGTAACCGACCAACAGGGCATGGGTCTGCCCCATCGAGGCAACGGCGAGAGGGATCGCGAGCAGGAGTATGTTGGTGATATTCGACTCGTTCAAGAAGCCTTCGAAACGGGTGGTGGTGTACCAGAGGACCGCTCCTATCAAAATGATCTGGAGTGCAACGGGCATCCAGAGCCGGAAGCGGACAACCTTGCGCCACTTGTTCTTGTCCCGCGCGTTTCGGACGATCTTCCGGCCCAACTGTCGAGCCGAATCGCTCCTCGTCGTGCTGATCGGCTCGATCATGGGGAGTTTCCGGCGCCTGGTGCCTTGGGCATAGCTATCCCAAGGGGGGATCGTGCTGCCTTCGACATTCCCGGCCCCCGCACTATTGCTTCGACAATGCGAACTTCGTCGAGCTCATCGCCGGGGATTTCTTCGATGATCGTTCCGCGTGACATGACTAGGACCCGGTCACAAATTCCCGCGAGTTCGATCGGGTCGCTCGACTTGACCAAGAGTGCGGCTCCGGAATCGGTCCGGGTGCGTAGAGCCTTGTAAATGTCGAACCGTGACCCGACGTCGACGCCCTGGGTCGGCTCATAAGCCAGGATCACGGAGGGTTCTCGCAGGAATGATCGGGCCACCGAGACCTTCTGCTGGTTGCCACCCGAGAGAAATTCGACCGGTTGGTCGAGCGACGGTGTGCGGATCTCCAACTGTTCGACGAGGCCTTCGACAGCTTTTCGCTCGGCGCCCCGTCTCAGCAAACCAAAGAATGAAAAGCGGCGCAGCGATTGGACCGTTGCATTCACCTTCACACCGAGCACACCCATCAGCGCCTCGTTCTTGCGGTCTCCAGGAAGCATCATTACTCCGGCGGCGACTGCCTCGTGCGTCGAAATCAGAGTCAGTTCCTGACCATCGCATTCGACCCGTCCGGCCCGGGGCGGTACCCGACCGGCGAGGCAATCAAAGAGTTGTGGCTGGCCGTTGCCCTCGGCGCCGGCGATGCCGACGATTTCACCGCTCTCCAATGTGAAACTCAGCGGCCCGAACGCCTGTCCCTGAAGACTATCGACTACCAAGACTTCCCTACGATCGGCAGCTGACGTAGGCGCCGCAGGCGGGAAGGCTGCTTCAAACGAACGGCCCACGATGCGCTCGACTAACTCAGACTCCGTCGTGGCGTGAGCATCGAACGTGCCACGATGCTTCCCGTCCCGGAGCACGGTGATCCGATCGGCAACTTCGAGAACCTCGGGTAACCGGTGACTCACATATACGACTCCGACTCCGCGCCCTTTGCAAGCCACCACCGTCCGGTGGAGAGCTTCGACTTCGTCAGGCCCGAGGGCCGTCGTGGGCTCGTCGAGGAGGAGAACCTTGGGATTCGTGACGAGGGCTTTCGCCACCTCGAACAGTTGACGTTCCGCCAGTGTGAGGAAACCGGCCGGTACGTCAGGAAAGAGTTCCAGGTCGAGATCGAAGTCGGCAAGAAGCTTGCGCGCCCATTTCTTCCGATCTCGATAGGGGGGACGCTGGTCGGGCGGAGCGGCGAAGTAGAAGTTGTTCTTTACCGGCTCCGCCCCAACCGATGAACCGTCCTGATAAGCCATGGCAAGGCCAAGCTTGCGAGCTTGAGCCGGCGAATCTGTTTTGAGTGGTTTGCCCCCGATCTGGACTTTGCCCAGATCGGGATCGACAAACCCTGATGCAACTCCGAGAAGGGTCGACTTGCCTGAGCCGTTCTCTCCGACAAGGGCATGGACCTCACCGGCGCGACAGTCAAAGCTGACATCGGTCAACGCTCGGACCGCCCCGAACTGGCGGGATATCCCGCTCAGTTCGAGGACGATCTCCGTTGGCACCCTTTGTTCGGAGTTGCCGTTGTGCATTAACGCTGTTTATTAGCCGCCGAACATGAGAGCGAGCACATCGTCGGGCACAAGTGATGTGCCTGAGACGACCGCATTCACACGATCGGGGTTGCAGTCAGCATCGGTTACGGGACGCATCACGTGAGGCACAACCACCTCGCCGGGTACGTCGTAACCATTGAGCTGGAGCATGGCCACTGTGACACCAGTGCGCGACTGGAAGTTGCCTCCAGCCGAATACCAGATGTTGTAAGTCGGCTCGTCACGATCTACCCAGTCGCAGAACAGCGTCTGCTCATCGGTCCGCAACGCAACACTCAGGTTTTCCACCGGAATGTTCAACTCGTCGTAAGCCTGAAGCGCCGTGTAGAGCCCGTCTGAATATTCATACGCCCAGCCGGCAATCTCCGGGTTGGTCGTCAGTAAGCCACGAACCACATCGAGTGCGATCGTGTTGACCCAGAAGGTGTCACCAGCCGTCGTGTTCTCATCAGGCGGAGTGTTCACTGTCTGCGAACCTCCATCGGCAAGCGAAGTGACAGCACATCGCTGCCAGCCGAGGCTCAGCGCATTACCCGGTGTGCCACCGAGTAGCGCCACCTCACCACCACCGGCGTTTTCGTTGAGCACTTCAGCGAAGCTGTCGCCGAGCGCACAGAGGTCTTCACCGACGACTGATGTGTAGTCCTCACCAGGTGTCAGAGCCCCCTCCTGTCCGGGGAGTCCGACATAACCTGCGGAGAACGAGACATAGGGAATTCCAGCTGCTTCGGCTTCAAGAATCACGGCGCTCAGGTAGGCACCCCAGTCGGGGTATCCGACAATGAAACTAACCGGATACTGAATCAGGAAGTTGATGTCGTTTACTGCCGGGTCGCCTTCGAAGTTGGCAGCGCGGGATACGATCTTGCCGATCTCCGGGTATGTGAGCGCCTGGAGGATTGCCTCCATGTGGCTCACCGCACGCCAAACATTGACGGTGTCGCCACCGCCGTCGGCGTAACCCATGACCAGTTCGCCACCGGATCCCGTATCGCACTCCTGATTGCTCCAGCACTCCATTGCCTTATCGATCGTTGCCTGATCCAGGTCCTGGTCAGCGCGTGCGACCGACGCGAGAATGATGTTCCAGCTGGTCTCATCTGACGGCGTCACCGGCCCCAGAGCTTTCTCGACCAACGCCATGTCGGCCGCTCCCGGGTCCTCGCCAAACTCGGCGAGCGGGTTGTCGCTCTCACCTTGGGTCGTTGTCGTGTCTCCACCGGCCGTGGTGGTGGTGTCCGCCCCGGCAGTTGTAGTTACATCGGCGGCAGTCGTGGTCGTGTCGCCCGTCGTCGAGCTACACGCCGCGGCCACCATCGCCAGTACGGCGATCAGGCCGATGATCTTGGTTCGTTTCATTTCCTCCTCCAGTTGGGCCGCGACCGGCCCTTGGGTTTTCATTTGCTTGGATGTCGATTTCGATGGGCTGTGGTTCTCCTTTCTCAACCCGTCTATTCGATAGAGCTAGTTG
>DATDCF010000219.1:0-2371 GCA_036524475.1 Acidimicrobiia bacterium
GACCTCAGATCCCGCGCTAGTGAGCTCGCCGCCGCCCTTCTCGACGGCGCGCCGACGGCGCAGATGTTTGCAAAACAGATGATCAACGCATCATTTGAGTCGTCGCTGGTGGACGCTCTGGCGGGTGAGGGCCAGGCTCAATCGATCCTCCTCGGCACCGAGGACGCGGCGGAGGGCATTATATCGTTCCTGGAGAAGCGCAACCCCGAGTGGAAGGGCCGTTAGCGAGGCTATGGACCGAATGGCCCTGGCCGCACCTTCCCGGCTGGCAACTTTTGCCGGCTCTGAGATGGTCGGGATGGGTGGAACCGCAGCTGATGCTGCCATCGCCATGGCGCTGATCGCCATGTGCACTGAGCCCGGTGTGTGCGCCCCCGGCGCGGGTGGCTATGTGACTGTGGATGCTGGAGATGATGCGCCGGTGGTCGTCGACGGGTATATGGCGGTGCCCGGGATCGGCTTCGAGGGTGAGGCTATCTCCACCCGGGTCTCGATGGCGTACGGGGGTGGCGTCACCACTGATGTCGGTCCCGGATCGATCGCTGTGCCGGGGTCCTTCGCAGCTCTGGGTCTGGTGTCGGAACGCTACGGCAAGATCCCATGGAAGGAACTCCTGGGCCTCGTGGCGGATCTTGTTGGTGGCGGATTCCCACTCAGCCAGGCGTGCCGCACCTATCTGGTCGACTCGGGCAAACTCATCTTCGACAAAGACCCGGCCACTCGCTCGGCATTGTTCGACGGCGACCGTCTCAAAGAGGTTGGTGAGCTGGTGGTTTTCGAAGGAATGGGAGACACACTCCGTCAGATCGGGGAGGAAGGCTCATCGACGTTCTATCAGGGAGATCTCGGCGCCTCGATCGTCGCCGACCTCGCTGCCAGGGGTTCATCGCTGACCAGAGAAGATCTCGCCTCCTACCGCACCGAGGTCCGCAGGCCGCTTGAATTGATGGTGTCCGGCTGGCAGATCGTTTCCAATCCGCCGCCGGCAATCGGTGGGATTGCTGTTCTCGGAGCGGTCCAGAAAATGGTGAAATCGGCAGATCCGCTGGACCCCGAGGTCTGGCTCGCTTCGATGGCTGAGGTACTTGGTCTCAGAGATGAGTTCGAGAACGGTGGAGCGACTCAGTCCGGGATCGGGGTATTCCTCGAAAGGGTCGGACTGCGCGCTCCTTCCACCATCACCGTTTCCGCCGTGGACAGCGAAGGGATAGCAGTGGCTGCCACATTTTCCGCAGGCTACGGGTCGGGTGTGGTTCCGGCGGGGACCGGCCTCCTGATGAACAACTCAGTTGGCGAGATCGAGTTGATCCCCGGTGGCGCAGGTTCCTTGTTCCCGGGCCAGCGAATGATGTCGAACATGGCCCCGACCACGGCGCGGGCGGGCAACAATGTGATCTCTATCGGGTCGCCGGGAGCCGATCGCATAACTTCCGCCCTGGCTATCACCCTGGTGCGCTTTCTCTGTTCCGGGGACACCTTGTCCGCAGCGATCGAGCACCCCCGACTTCACCCCGAATCTCTGGAACCTCTTGGCATCGCCGCCGAAATGGGTTTGGACCTCCAAAGGGACGATATCCGGTGGTACGCCGAGCGCCACATGTACTTCGGTGGTGTCAACGCCGCTGGATTGGTCGCCAACACGTTGGTGGCGCATGCCGACTCCCGACGCGTGGGCTCAGCGGTGGTGGTCTAGGCCGTCGGGCCCCTACCAACCGAAGTCGGTCTCGATCAAATCGTATAGCTTTTGGTTGGCCGGCCGATATCGCTGGCCGAGCAATTCCGCCGTCTCATTGTCGTTCTCGTGTCCGGGGGCGGCGTTATGAACCACAAAGTCGGGGTACTCCGTCACGCCGAGGTCGAGGAATTCGAGGATACGACCGTATGTGCTTGCCGGATCGTCGAAGAGAGCCTCGCTGGTCACAATGCAAAACTGTTCCCGGTCGAAGTATCGAAACCACCCTTCCAATCCGCGTACGTATTCCCCTTGTAGGAAGTAGCAGTCGAGATTGTGGCCAAGCCGGTGTGTGTTGGATACGAGTCCGATTCGGTTGGGCTCGTCCTGGAGGGCTTCGGCGAGGGTCGCGCATTCCTCATGACCCTTTTGCACTCTCAAATTGAAGTGGGAGATTGCCCGCTCGACCGGGTCTCTCAGCATGACGATGAATTTTGCATCCGGGATGGTCTCGTAGGCCCGAGCTGGCGCATCGGCATTCATCAAGTATGACGGTGTGGCTTCCCCGGTAAGGCTTCCCCCGTCCCAGCGAGCGGGAAACCATGACCGGTACCAGGACGAGCCACGGTCATAGTGTCGATCGAAGTAGTGGAGTTCTTTTCTCGCGCTCATTGTTATTTCCTGATGAGCGGCGAGGTA
>DATDCF010000220.1:0-6292 GCA_036524475.1 Acidimicrobiia bacterium
TAGGGGTCAACCTAACGATATAACGCAACAATTTCAGTGAAGGCGGCCATCCGGAAACGAAGTTCGGACCAACGCCATCTAGAGTTGCCGGCGGATGGCGAAGCGTGCTCCAACAGAAATCGGATGGCGGGAATGGGTTGCACTACCTGATTTAGGCGTCTCGTCAATTCAGGCAAAAGTCGATACTGGTGCTGACAGTTCCTCGTTACACGCTTTCAATCAGGAGCGATTCCAGCGAGACGGCGTCGAGTACATCCGATTTGAGATCCATCCCGGTAAGAGGACCAAGAGGGGTGCCCTCCAGTGTGAGAGCGAATTGGTCATGGATCGAAAGGTCCGAAATCCCGGCGGGCGGAGCGAGTTGCGACCCGTGATATCGACACCTGTTGTCCTCAACGGTGTCACGATCCGGGCGTTGATCAACCTCACTGAGCGAGATGAGATGAGCTTCCGTATGCTCATCGGGAGAAGGACCATGCGTGGACGTTTCCTGGTGAATCCGGGACGAAGTTACCTCGGAGCCAAGCCGGAGATTAAGAACCAGAAATGAAAATCGCGATCCTGTCACGAAACAGCCACCTCTATTCGACCAAGAGACTGAAAGAAGCTGCACTCGAGCGAGGCCACGAGGTAGCGGTTGTCGACTATCTCCGTTGTTACATGGATATCACCGCACGGCGGCCAAAGGTCTTGTTTCGGGGTGAGGAAGTTCGGCCTGACGCCGTGATTCCCCGGATCGGGGCGACATACACCTTTTACGGCACTGCCGTTGTCCGCCAGTTCGAAATGGCCGATGTGTTCACCGCGGTGAGTTCGCAAGGGATCAGCCGATCTCGCGACAAACTCCGCTCCATGCAGCTGTTGTCCCGCGCCGGCGTGGGACTGCCAACAACCTCCTTTGCCCATTCGACACATGACGTGCAGGGGGTTCTCGACGTGGTCGGCGGGGCCCCGGTAGTGGTCAAGCTACTCGAGGGCACGCAGGGCCTCGGAGTGGTTCTGGCCGAGACCAAGAAGGCGGCCGAGTCGGTCATCGGTGCCTTCCGACAACTCGACGCCAATATCCTCGTGCAGCAGTTCATCAAGGAAGCCGCTGGTGCAGACATCCGGGCATTCGTCGTCGATGGCAAAGTGGTGGCCGCTATGAAACGCCAGGGGGCACCGGGGGAATTCCGGTCCAACCTCCACCAGGGGGGCAGTGCCGAGGTGATCAGGCTCACTGCCAAAGAACGCGCCACCGCAATACGCGCCGCCAAAACCATGGAGCTCGACATCGCCGGTGTCGACATGATCCAGTCCGAGGAGGGCCCTATGGTCCTCGAGGTCAACTCGTCCCCGGGCCTGGAGGGAATCGAAGCGGCCAGCAACAAAGATGTCGCGGGAGAAATCATCGAATTCATAGAGGGGAACGCCGAGTTGAGAGGATCCCGGCGTTCGGATGCTTGAGGTCCGCAACGAACCAATCCAGGTAGGCGACACCGTCGTGCCACCTGGCCGAAAGGTCAGGATCGAACTCCCTTTCGCCACCCTGTCGACAGGCTCAACCGCATCACTTCCCGTCGCTGTCATAAACGGCCGGAGCACGGGGCCCAATGTGTGGATTTCGGGGGCGATCCATGGCGACGAGGTGAACGGCGTGGACATCGTGAGGCGGGTGATGAAACAACTCGACGCCAAGAGTCTCCGCGGCGCCGTTATCGCCGTTCCGATCGTCAACCCGCTTGGCTTTATCCACGAGTCGAGATATATGCCCGACCGGAGGGATCTCAATAGATCGTTCCCCGGTTCGGCCCGAGGTTCGTCGGCATCGCGTCTGGCGCATCTCTTCATGACAGAGATCGTGGACAAGTGCGCGGTGGGTATCGACTGTCACACCGCCACCGGACACCGGACAAATGTGCCTCAGATCAGAACGGACACCGACGATCCGGAAACGCTTTCGCTGGCCCGGGCCTTCGGCGCACAGTTCATCATTCATGCCCGACTCCGCGACGGGTCGTTGCGGGAGGCAGCAACGAGTCGAGGTATCAAGGTTCTCCTGCTAGAGGCCGGACAGGCCCACCGATTCAACGACGACGCCATAAGTGTCGGTGTGAACGGCATTTTGCGCTCTCTACGTTCTCTGGGGATGATCGACGCCCGTTTGCCCCGGGGCAAGCCCACCAGGGTAATCCGCAAAACCCGTTGGGTGCGGGCCAGGAGAGGTGGGATCGTGGAGGTGTTCTCCAAGCTCTCCCAGCGCGTCGAGGAGGGCGACATCATCGCCGAGATATCCGATGCCTTCGGTTATAGGCCCACCTCTGTTCGTGCAACGGCAAGTGGTTGGGTGATCGGGCGCTCGTTGAATCCTCAAGTCAACCCGGGTGACGCCCTGGTCTATATCGGTGTAGACCCCGAAAGCGAATAGCCCTAGGAGGCTTTTCTGATCTCTTCCATCCAGCGACGTCGTATGCCGCGGCGCTCCTTGGGGGTATGCCCACCCCAGATACCCTCGGTCTGATTGGTTTCAATCGCCCAGGTAAGACATTCGGCGGCCACGGGACAGGTGGCACAAATGGCCTTGGCGCGGGAAACCCCGACCAGGTCGGTCGGGTCGGGAAAGAAGGAGACTTCGTTGGTCACGGCAACACAGGCGGCTGAATCCCGCCAGGGCTCGGCTACTAATTGGATCATATCAACACCAATCTTGAGGTGATACAGGTAAACGCAACGTCAATTCGTTTCGTTCCCGATTCTTGGATTGGATAAACCGCAATCCTGCGGGTTCATCCCAACTCGGCCCTCGCCACCGATCGGCGGTGCACTTCATCGGGTCCGTCGGCGATCTGGAGCCATCTTCCCATCGAATACAGCTGGGCCAGGGGGAAATCTTCGGTGAATCCTGCGGCGCCGAACAGCTGCATTGCCCGGTCGGCCACATAGACGAGCAACTCGGGAGCGGCCACCTTGATTGCAGCAATCTCGGTGCGCGCAGCCTTGGTGCCCATCGAGTCGATCATCCATGCGGTCTTGAGCACAAGGAGTCGGGTCTGCTCAATCCGAATCCTCGCGTTGGCGATCCACTCGCGGATTACACCTTGCTCGGCAAGTGGCTTGCCAAACGTGACCCGTTCCTTGGACCGGCTCACCATGAGGTCGAGGCACCGCTCGGCGGCACCGATCGCCCTCATGCAATGGTGAATTCGGCCCGGGCCCAAGCGAGCCTGGGCAATGGCGAAACCGCCCCCATCTTCGCCGAGCAGGTTGGAGACGGGGACGCGAACTTCGGAGAACTCGATCTCGGGGTGACCGCCACGGTCCTGGTAACCAAACACCGTCGGTTCCCGGACGATGGAGACACCGGGAGTCTCCATCGGGACCAGGATCATCGACTGACGACGGTGAGGTTCGCCCTCGGGGTTGGTCACACCCATCACTATCGAAACCTTGCATCGGGCCGACGCTGCCCCGGAGGAGAACCATTTCCGACCGTTGATGACGTATTCGTCATCAACCCGTCGCATCTCCGTCTGGATGTTGGTGGCGTCCGAGCTCGCCACGGCGGGTTCGGTCATCGAGAAACACGAGCGTATCTCTCCATCGAGGAGTGGAGCAAGCCACTGCTGTTTTTGTTCGGGCGTACCGAACATATGAAGGATCTCCATATTCCCTGTGTCCGGAGCCGCGCAGTTGATGGCTTCGGGTGCGATCGAGGGACTCCAACCGGTGATCTCCGCGAGCGGGGCATATTCCAAAACAGAAAGTCCGGCCCCCGCCTCTTCGTCGGGAAGAAACAGATTCCAAAGGCCCAAGGAGCGCGCCGATGCCTTGAGATCATCCAGGATAGAAGGGTAGAAGTGGGGGTCCCCCGACGCTTCCATCTGAGACCGGTAAACCGCCTCAGCCGGAAAGACATCGGAATCCATGAACCCGCGTAGGACCCCCTGAAGCTCCACGACCCTATCGCTGTATGAGAAATCCATGGTGAAACGCTAGCTGTCGGATTCCGCCGTCGGGTCGTCAACCACATCGACTACCTCGATTGGTGACTCCTCGGGTACAGGGTCCCTGGTCGGGGCATTGAAATCAAAAACCGGCATACTCGCCGGCTGTTGGAGGCCCCGTCTCCGGGTGAGCTCCCCCCACAACAGCCACCCCGAAATCAGGGCGACAAAGATGAGCCGGAATCTGATGGCAACGAGGAGTGCGATGGCGGCCATGGCGAGAAAGGTGATATTGGCGATCTTCTCGCCGCTCCGGGGGGCGATCTTCTCCAATAGCGAGGTGAACAGGTGGCCGCCGTCGAGGGGCCGGATTGGTAGCCAGTTGAGGAGTCCCCAGAAGACATTTACCAGAATCAGATTCTCCAATCCGAAGGCCACCACGGGCGAATAGGGGCCGAACTGAGTCGAAACAGCCCAGACCACTGCGCCAAAGAGCAGACCCACGGCCGATCCGGCCGCGGCAATCAAGGCGCGCCGACCTGGCCCAATTTCGGTCTCGGGAATGGTCCATGACGTGAGGCCACCGATCCCGTTGAGTTCGATCGCAACGTCTGACCCGTAATGCCGGGCCGTCACCGCATGACCCAATTCGTGGATCAGAATCGAAACGAAGATGACCCCGACCCAGATCAGCACCAGGTCGAGACGATTCGACTGCAAACCGAGCAGGGCTGCAATCAGCAGAAAGGACGGTCGGACCTCGACCGGGATTCGAAATAGGCTGAATTTCACATCCTCATGATGGCGCATCCGGGGAGATTCGCGAGCCTGGGTACTCGTTAGTCTGGTCCGATGCCATATGACACTCTGAGAAACGCAGTCTCCGCCGACATGCCTCGCCTTCGCTCCGTGCTCGAAGACATGGTCCGAATCCCTTCCATCAGCGCCCCAGGATTCGACCGGGCGGATGTCAAACGAGCGGCCGCACATATCGTCGATCTTCTCAATAACTCTGGCTACTCAGGCGCCCGGCTATTGGAAGTCGATGGTGGTAATCCCGCCGTTTTTGCCGAGAAGGCGGCCCCGGACGGGGCACCGACAATTCTTCTCTACGCCCATTACGACGTGCAACCGCCCGGTCCTGCCCACGAATGGGAGACCGGGCCTTTTGAGCCGTTCGAGAAAGACGGTCGCCTCTACGGCCGTGGTGTTTCAGATGACAAAGCGGGGATAGTCATGCACCTCGGTGCTGTGGCCGCACACGGAGACAAGCTGCCCGTGGGGGTCCAGATCTTCTTCGAAGGCGAGGAAGAGGCAGGGTCGGAATCGCTCGAAGAAATCCTCAACAAGTACTCCGATCTCCTCCATCCCGACGTGATCGTCATCGGGGACGGGGGGAACTGGGCGGTCGGCGTACCTGCCTTCCTCACCTCGCTTCGGGGTCTGGCCGCAGTAACAATCGAACTACGGACGCTCAACTCTGCGGTGCACTCGGGTCAGATGGGCGGTGTGTTCCCCGATGCTCTGACAGCGATGGTCAGGCTCCTTGCCACCCTTCACGACGACGAGGGCAATGTAGCCATCCCGGGCCTGGTGAGTGAAGAGGTCGAGGGGCTCGACGTTCCTGAAGCCCTGGCCCGACATCTGGCTGGAGTTGTCGACGGCGTGGAGGAAATCGGGACCGGGTCGATTCCGTCCCGCTTGTGGACCCGACCGTCGGTGGCGATCCTCGCACTGGATGCTCCCGCTGTGAGCGAGGCCATCAACCAACTGGTACCCGTGGCCCGGGCCAAAGTGAGCATGAGGATTGCACCGGGGGAGAATTCTGTCGCCGCCCTGCAAAAACTCAAAGACCATCTGGTGGCAAATGCCCCATGGGGTACGACGGTTGAGTTCATTCACTCAGAAAGTGGAGAAGCCTCGACCCTCGACACCGACAACGAGACGGTGGCAGCGTGGAGCAATGCTTTCAAGGAGGCATACGGGACAGACCCGGTCCATATGGGCGCTGGTGGTTCCATCCCATTCATTGCCACTTTTGCCGAGATGTTCCCGGAAGCCCCCATCCTGGTCATTGGATGTGGCGACCCGTTGTCAGCGATCCACGCACCCAATGAGAGCCAGGACATCGCCGATGTCGAAAAAGCGACCCTCGCCGAAGCAATCGCCTTCTCCATGCTGGCGGACCTCGGTTAACGCCCACTCCGAAAGGGGGTCGCCCCCTTGAACTTGGCACCACCCGAACCTGGACCGACCGCCTACGCTGACTCCAAGCTCGGCAACGACCTACCGACCACCGTCGGGGGGATGCAAGGGGGGTCGCTCCCCCTTGAAATCAACCTGCCGCCAGGCCTCATATACGACTATTG
>DATDCF010000221.1:0-7079 GCA_036524475.1 Acidimicrobiia bacterium
TCACCAACGACCGGGACCAGCCAATTCGACGACCCGGGTTCTCTCATATCTTCAGGAGAGCCGGCGACCAGATCGGCATTGCGAAGGGTGACGGGTTTCACGAGTTGCGTCACCACTACGCCAGCCTCCTCATTCCGTCGGGGTGTTCTGTGACGGTCGTGCAACGACGGTTGGGCCCACGCAACCGCTCATGAGACGTTGGACACCTACTCCCACTTGTGGCCGGACGACGACGAGAAGACCACCGCGGGCGGTCGATTCTCTGCTCGGCCCCCCTTCTTGTTGAATCCTCGTTGAATAGGGCCGCCACAAGCACTCGCTGGTAGGACTAAACCCCCTGGTTAGAGGGGGTTTAAAAACTGCGAGCCTGTCTGTAAGCCGGATTCTGTAACCGTGCAAGCACAGACGACGGCCATCCATCTCGACGTGTTGTCTCCAACCCGTTCATGCGGCCTACCCGGGATATTCAGCGGGCCGCTGATCCCTGCTTGGCCTTGCTCCTGGTGGGGTTTACAAGCCGACCCGGTCACCCGGGACGCTGGTGGTCTCTTACACCACCGTTTCACCCTTGCCTGTGTCCGAGGACCATCGGCGGTCTGGTTTCTGCTGCACTTTCCGTCGGGTTACCCCGCCTGGGAGTTACCCAGCACCATTGCCCTGTGGAGTCCGGACTTTCCTCACCTCCGCCAAAGCGGAGCCGCGGCCGTCCGACAGGCTCGCATGCTCATTCTACGACGCTTGCGTCCGGCTGCGTCCCCCCAGGAAGCCACCAAGCCCGGCGATGAGGCTCGACAGAAATGCCATCCAGATCACGGTGAGGATCGAGATTTTGGCTTCGGCAAAGCTTGCCAGCGCAATAATCACCGCCGCGAGCGCCAGGCCGACTATCGACCCATGGAACCAGTTTGAATGCACTGCACCACGTCCCGCAACCCATCCCCCGAAGACGAGGCCCACGACAATTCCGACCAAAAGACCGAGATTGGCGCCATCGTCCACATCCATCACCGACAGCAGACCACCCAGACCGAGAGCGACGATCGTTGCCACCAACCCACCGCCGGCGAGTCCGAGCCCGACTGCCGTGACGTTCAGTGCTGCAAGCATCAGGGGAACATAGCCCCACCTTGATGAAACCAGGAGAACCGGGGATAATTGCCCGATGATTCCGGCGTCAGCAAGCTCAACTGCCCATCCGTGGGGGGACGCAGAGACTCCTTTTGCCGAGATCGGAGGGATCGACAATGTCCGCAGACTTGTCGAGACCTTCTACGACATCGTTGAAGCCGAATCCCCAGTGCTCCGCGAAATGCTTCCATCGGACACCTCGGTATCACGGACCAAGCTGTTCGAGTTCATGACCGGCTGGCTTGGTGGCCCTCCGCTCTACATCGAAAAGCGTGGCCATCCCCGCCTTCGTATGCGGCATTTTCCCTTCTCGATCGGTGACTATGAAGCTGCAGAGTGGATGCGATGCATGACTCAGGCCCTCGACGAAACCGGTGTCGCCGACCCGCTACGCGGATTCCTCATCGAAAAACTTGGCGAATCCGCCCTCCATATGCGTAATCAAACCTGATCCTCATGTGTGGAAGATTCTCGATCACCGGCGACCTCGACTTTTATGCTGAGTACTTCGGGACCGACGGAATCGAAGCCGAAAATCTGGGCCAGAGTTGGAACGTAGCGCCGACCGATTCGGTCTACGTCGTCAACGAAAGGGACCACGAACGCCTCCTCGGGCAGATGAAGTGGGGTCTGGTCCCGCACTGGGCCTCCGACACGAAATCGATCCACATCAACGCTCGGGTTGAAACAGTGGCCACCAACAACACGTTTCGGGACTCATTCACCAGGAGGCGGTGTTTGATCCCATCCGACGGCTTCTACGAATGGGAGCCACCCGAACGTGGACGCAAACCGCACTGGATATTCCGGGCTGACGGGCACCCGATGGTGTTCGCAGGAATTTGGGCTACCCGCCATGACCCCGAGTCCGGAGATTGGCTCCGCACGTGTTCCATCCTTACGACCAGGGCAGTCGGGCCGATATCGGAGATCCATGATCGTATGCCGGTGACACTGCCCCGCGAGGTCTGGGATCAGTGGCTCGATCGTGAATTCAACGACCCGGAAGCGGCACTCGGACTGATAAGGGACGTCGACATCGACATGATCATGGAACACCCGGTCTCTTCGCGGGTCAATGCCGTGAGAAACAACGACCCCACTCTGCGAGACCCGGTGGAACCAGAAACGCTCTTCTGACGTCTTAACAATGCGGCGTATTTACTCGCCCCGACATTACGATTCCCCAAACCCCCACTCCAATGAAAACTACCGCGCGCCTGATTGCACTTTCTCTCGTCCTTGCCGCCTGTTCGGGCGGCATCTCGACCGAGTCGTCCAATGGAGGGTCGGCGACTCCCAACTCGTCTGAACAAACGACGACGTCCGACCCTGGCGCCAGGAGCTGTGTTCGTGACACCGGTGTCGGTGGCTCCGTCTCCACCGGCGCTCCCGAGTCGGACGCCCTCTTTCTGTCCGGGGAGCTCTTCGTCTGCGCAGATGAGGTGGTGGTTGCCGACCCCGCCGATATCAACGCACTTGCAGCCGGAGCGCAGCTTGCCGCCGCCTTCAACGGACCGCTCCTTCTCCCCCATCCCCAACTCGCTGCGGAGATTGGCCGGCTGAAACCCATCCATGTCCACATCATCGGCGATCTCGAAGTAACACTCCCTCCGGGTTCCGACGTTTCCCGTCATTCGATCTCCGACGCCGTGGCCGAAGCGAGTGACGTTCTCGGAGTCAGTTCCGAGATACGACTGCCGGCAACACCCGACGCGACGACCATCACCGAAACGGTCGCCGCCATCGCGGCACGGGACCGCGTCGTCCTACCCCAGGTCGCACCAGGTACGACAACGGCGGGCCCGGCACCCACTTTTGATTCGGGCGTGATTGTCGCCGCTCTGGCCCAGCCATCAGAGGCCAGCAGGGTTTGGTTGGTTGACGCCGCCGACCCGGTGACACTTCTTCTTGCGGCAGGGACCGGGGAAGCTGTTGGGGCTCAGGTCGTTGCGATCGACTCGAGCGACATTCTCGGATATCCGGAAGTGGGCACCGCCCTCGCAGGCAAGGACCCGTCGACGTTCCGCTTCGTCGGATCTGTTCCCGAAACCAGCGATTGGGAACTCGCCGTTCTCCTCAACGGGAAACAACTCCCCGGTGGAGGGTTCTCCATCCTCGGAGATGACCGGCCGAAACGATATGTCGCGTTCTACGGGCACCCCAACGGTTCAGCGCTGGGTGTCCTCGGTGAGCAAGGGCCGCAAGAGACCCTCGACAGGATTGCGCCACTCTTGACTGAGTATGAGGCTGACGGTCATCAAGCCATTCCCACCTTCGAGATCATGGCTTCGGTCGCAGCCGCCGACATCACCGACGACGGTGACTACAGCTTTGAGTGGCCCGTTTCGACTTACATCCCGTGGACCGATGTCGCCGCGGCGAATGATGCCTACGTAGTCCTCGACCTACAGTCCGGGCGCGAAGACTTCCTCTCCCAGGCCAAACTATACGAGGAACTCCTTCTCCTCCCTCACGTCGGTCTGGCACTCGACCCGGAGTGGCGTCTGAAACCCGATGAGGTACATCTCCAGCAAGTCGGACGCGTTGATGCATCCGAGGTCAACCAGGTTGTCGACTGGCTCGCCGATCTTGTCCGCGACAACGGGCTCCCCCAGAAGATGATCATCGTCCACCAGTTCAGGGAATTCATGATCGAGAATCGCGAGACCTTGAAGCAGCGGCCTGAGCTCCAGATGGTTGTCCAAATGGACGGACAGGGCCCGATTGCGACCAAAGACACCACGTGGGCTGCCCTCACTGGTGGCTGGGAGGAGCACCATTGGTCCTGGGGGTGGAAGAACTTCTACGACGAGGATTCGCCCACCCCTTCGCCGGAACATACGATGGGGAAGGTTCCCACCCCGATTTTCGTTAGCTATCAGTAGGGTTCCCGACCACCCGAGGAGAGTTCACGCCATGACCAAGTTTGCCTACTTTTGTGGACACGAACAGTGGCAACCCGAGGAACTGGTCGAACATGCAGTGCTCGCCGAGGCCGCCGGATTCGACATGGTTGTGGTTTCCGAGCATTTTCACCCATGGGTGGATGACCGTTCCGCCTCGGGCTTTGCGTTCGCAACAATCGGTGCGATGGCGGCAAAGACTTCGACCCTCGAGTTTGCCACCGGGGTTACCACTCCCCTGTTCCGCTATCACCCCGCTGTCGTGGCGCAAGCCGCGGCCACCCTCGACCGTCTTTCCGGAGGCCGGTTCACGCTCGGGGTCGGGACGGGCGAGAACATAAATGAGGGTCCACTCGGATATGAATTCCCCGCCTATGCGGAGCGAAATGCCCGGATGTCGGAATCACTCGAGATCATGAGGCGGCTCCTCGATGGAGAAAAGGTCACCTACGACGGCCATTACTACACCACCGACCGGGCCAAGCTCTACTCCCCCCCATTTGGGACGGTGCCGATCCTCATGGCTGCCGGTGGACCCAAGTCCGCAACCCTCGCCGGAGAGAAGGCGCAGGGCGTAGTCACATCGGTCAAGGATCCGTCCGAAACGATGGACAACGTGATCGGCCCGCTTCGTGCTGCGGCGGGCAGCAAGCCCACAACCGTGCTCGCAACCCGCTGGTCCCTTTTTGCCGCGGACCAAGAAGAGGCGTGGGAGGCACTTTTCTCATGGCGCGGGCTTCGTGCTCCGGGCCGACTGGAGGCGGTAGACCCCGCCACCCTCCGCGAACGAGCGGATCAACTCCCACGGAACGAGATCCTGGACAGATACACGCTCGTGCACGACGCAACGGCAATTGTTGAGGCCTACAGGCCGCTTGTGGCCGAGATCGAAGCCGACATCGTCACCTTCCAGATGGCTTCCCTCGACCAGCCGTCTCTGATCGAACTGCTCGGGAAGGAAGTGCTACCCGCACTTCGCACACTCAATTGATCCGGGTAATCAATTCGATCAGTTGCAGGATGTCCTGAACGACATTGGGCGCCAGGCCCGGAGTTTGCGCAGCCATATGCAACGCCGGCACCTGTTCCCGCAGTTCGCCGAGAATGAAAGCGGCGTCCGGATCAGTCGACTCGAAGAGACGTTCCACCGGCGCGTAGAGGCGAGCCGCCAGCGAAGGCCCGAACGTAGCGAAAATATCGATGCGATGTCCCTCGAGATCCCGGGTGGTGAAGGTTCGCTCCACAGCGCCCCCGCTGACCGTGACCACTGTGAATGCGACATCCTCCACTGTGGCAGGCGACGAACCGATGACGGCGGGAGCCTCGAGCAACGCTGGTTCGACAGTCTGGGCGAACCCGGACCAGAAGTTGTTTGCGATCGTCTCATCACCGTCACGGAGACCATTTGCGACATCCTCGACGGTTGCACCTTCCGCCAACGAGGCGAGCGCCGCCTGACCCGGAATGGTTAGCGGTACCGCCGCGGAGAATTCTCCAGAGCTCAGATGGACGAGAAGCTCGGTAACTGCCTCCTCGGCGGAGTCGGCCCCCGACCCGAATCCATCGTCAGGGTCGGCTCCCCGGTCTCCCGAGCACGACACCAGGACGAGCGCTGCCAGCACCAAGAAGTTTGTCACATGTTTGCTCGAATAGCTCCTAGGCATTGTCACCCACAAACCCGGGGAGTCGACCGGTTTCCATGGTTCCCTTCCTCCTTGCCGGGATGTTGAGGCCCTGAGCGAACCAAAGCCAAATCAAGTACGACAATCCGATGATCTCCAAAACCCAGCGCCACGGGTCATTGAGCGCCCGCTCCCAGGCGAGGGGCCAGTAAGGCGACTGTCCGGGTGTTATCTCCCAGCCGAAAAAGGGCCAGAGAAAGACATCGGGCTCCGTCCACATTCCGTCGAGCAGGAGGTGGAACAGCCAGGCCACGCCGACCGCCATGAAGGCGCGCCGTTGCCTTCCCCGACGGGTGGCGACGAGAACTGCGGACATATAGATGGACGGGAGGAGCAGCGAATGCGCCCAGAGTTCCCCGGTGGCATACCGATCCTCGAGAAACACCGTTCCGATCGGCATATCGATGAGGTCAGCGATGACTGCACCGAAAAGCAGAAACCGCATATCGACCTTCGGATCACGAAACACCCAACGAAACAACCAGGTAATGGCCCCGAGGCGCCAGAAGAGCATTAGCTAGGCGACGAGTATCCGCCGGCAGTGAACACACCGGGGCGTCTCGACACTGAACGTCTGATCGCGCTCCGCTGGCGAAAGGGCCATGTTGCAACCGCCGCATACTCCACCCTCAAAACGGCCGACGGCGATCCCCTCTTTCATCGGACGCAGCTTCTCGTAGAGTTCCATCAGGTCTGCCGGCACCGGGACGATTGCTTCCTTCTTACGTTCCTCCTTGCGGGCAAGCTCGGCGTCGATCTGTTTCCATTGCTCCTGGATGGCAGATTCCAGCTCCGCCTTCGTCGCACCGAAATCGGCAATTCGCTTTTCGAGGTCTCGCACGGCTTCCCGCACCGGGTCTACGGTGTCGAGCAGACGGAGCACCTTCTCCTCCATGGCCTCCCGTTGGCCCCGCAAGCTCTCCACCTCCAACCGCATATGCTCGGTCTCCCGGCCACTCATACCACCGGCGAATAACCGGGTTTCGTGCTCTTTGAGCTTGGCTTCCAGAATCTCCAGCTCACCTTCCGACTTGTCGAAGTCCAATTCCAGCTCGCGCAGGGATGTGGAGGCGACATCCAGCTCGCTTTGGAGGGATCCGATCTGTTCGTGGGTGGCTTTGTATTCGGCCAGCTCCGGGAGATTTTGACGTTGATGCAGGAGACGATCGATCTCAATATCGAGATCCTGGACATCGAGGAGGTCGGCGAGGCTAGTTAATTCCATCGGCAGCGAAGGCTAGTGGTGTGTCGCTGAAACATTCTCAGCCCCATGTCTCGGGATCGATATCGGTGAGGTCGACCACTTCGATATCCGGAATTGTCGCTGCCAGAGCAACAAGTGCAGCCATCCCGGGACGCTCGG
>DATDCF010000222.1:0-18669 GCA_036524475.1 Acidimicrobiia bacterium
GCTACCACCAAGCCGGTGGTAACCACAACAACGCTTCCACCGACCACGACCACAACTCTCATCGTCGGCCCCGACAAAGAGGTCACGCCAGGTGTCGATTGCATCCAGGCAAATCGCTTCTGGCAAATGTGCCACGACTAATCCTCCCCTTCTTGGGGTGGTGGCCCGAACGATGTGAGGGTCGGTGGGGTTGTCCGACATCTCCGAAACCTTGAACACGGCTTCGCTACTGCTCTAGGACCCCCTTCCCCCTCGCATCCGCTCGGGTACTTCCCCCGTTCCGGGGGAAGAATCAAGTGGAAAGACAAACGCCCGAGCGACCCTTCAGATTGATTTCCGCACTTCCCCGAACGGATCTGTCACTGAAATGCCTCTCGGGCGTTATCTCCCGAATCTAGGGGCAACTCCAATCGTCTTCAAGAACTCTGGTTGCGACGTTGTCTAACGTTAAATCTCGCTGACGCTCGTCCCGAGAGATTGTTTTGCCCCAAATCTCGGGTTACCCACAAAAACAGCGGTTTTCCACAGGGTTTGTCCACACGGGTGTGTTCACAAGTTTCTAAATCGATTTTTCGCGTTCCGGGTAGGAAACCCGGAGCAGCGGACGGAACGAGACCTCGACCATGTCGTAGATCTCGCCAAGCACCAAATCCAGCTCTAGAGGGGTCACCTGTGCCTCAGGGAGACGCCCCCTGAGCAACAGACCCCCTTCGTTGTCGAGTGCGAAAAACACCCGCCACATTCCTTCGTTCCGCCTCAGGGCCTGGAAGTAGGCAGTGCCAGAATGTTCCGGCAGCGGCATGATGTACGCCTCATAGCGCAGGCTGCGCTCCCCGACGGCGAACCAGACTGTCGTCGCGTCTCGTGTCTCCTGGCGCATCCGAACGGCCCAACGGCCTTCCAACTCTTCGGCGTACTCGACCGATGACTCGTCGTCGGACAGCCATTGTTGGATACACGACTCGAGAACTTGCCTCATGACACCCCGTCATATATTTCGACGATCCGCTCAACCGCCGACTCCCAGGAGAATCTCTCGGCTTCGCGCGGACCGGCGTCCTGAAGCTTTTTCGACATGTTGGAATCAGTGAGTACTTGATAGAGAGCCTGCGACCATTCCTCTCCGTTCCAGCCATCGACGAGGACGCCTCCCGATGTCGCGGGCAACACCGACGGCAGACCTCCGACATTGGCAGCGATCACTGGGATCCCCGCAGCTTGTGCCTCGGCCGCTACCAGCCCGAAGGATTCCGACCTCGATGGGACGAGCACAACATCGGACCCTCGATAGACATCAGGCATCTCACGATGAGGGACGGGGTCGGCAAATGTCACTCGATCACCGAGATCCGCCGCCTTGGCGCGTCGCTGTAGGTTCTCCCACACAAATTCTCCATCGTCACCGGCGGCAGCTCCGACGATGACCAGCCTTGCGTCACCGATGCGCGAGGCGATTCCCTGAAAAGCCTCCAATGCAACATCGGGGCCTTTCAACGACTGGATCCGTCCAACGAAGAGCACGGTGGGGACGTCGGGCCAGCCAAGCCGAATACGGGCGGCGGATCGGACTCCCGGAGCGAACAGATCGTGATTTACGCCGGGAACGGCGACACAGATGTCTACCGGATTGGCGCCATACAGGTCGACCAGGTCGAGCTTTTCGCGTTCGGTAGACACAATTATCCGATCGGAAGCATCGATCACTTCCTGTTCCGTCGACAGCCGATAACGACTGGACGAGACCGCTCCGTCGCCGCCGGACCGATCCTTGACCTTTCCCAGGGTGTGAAAGCTGTTGATCGCAGGCAACCCGGTCGCTTGTTTGATCCGCATTCCGGCCCAGCCTGACAACCAATAGTGCGAGTGGATCAAGGAAATGTCCTTGATGTCTTCCAACCGGTCGAGCACGCCGTCGGTGAACACACCGAGGAACCTCATGGTGCGTTCCGGCGAAATCTCCCTGAGAGGGCCGGCGTTGATGTGGTGGAGTAAAAACCCTTTCTCCACCACCACGGTTTCGGGCTCACTGCGCCCATGCTGGCGTGTGAAGACATCGACCCGAATACCCTCGCGGGCCAGTGCGCGAGCGAGTTCGTCGATATAGACGTTCATTCCTCCCGCCCACCCCCGGCCCGGCTGAAGCAGGGGGCAGGTGTGGAGGGACAGGAAGGCAACCCGGCGCATCAATTGATCCGAACCGTAAACAGAGGCCGTGCCACGGCACCCATCCGGAACTTGTAGGTCTCGTCGCCCTTGAGAAGGTCGATGCGATGACAGCCTGAAAGCACGAGATGTTCGATGAGCAGGTA
This sequence comes from Acidimicrobiia bacterium, assembly GCA_036524475.1. Taxonomy (GTDB): domain Bacteria; phylum Actinomycetota; class Acidimicrobiia; order Spongiisociales; family ZC4RG35; genus MA-ANB-1. The sequence goes on from DATDCF010000222.1 coordinate 2,310, forward strand.
CAACCCAACGATCCCCGGCGATACTTCCCTGAATTTTGGATTGAATGCCGAGTTGTACAGGTAATAGGCATCCGAGCCCCGATATCCGAAGAACGTGGCGGCAACTTCGTCCTCCGTTCTGAGTTCGGCGAACTCCCAACCGGGCGAGTTCGAGAGGTCGGCGAAGAACTTCTCCCGGTGGGTGTCGAGGAAGTCTCCCTTGTCACCATCTGACATCCTGTGCAACCCGACAAACCTCGCCAGCGGATCGGAACCCGTGGACACCACCAATTCGGAATCGACGGCAGCCTCCACAAACCGCCGGTGTTTACGCCTGAGCTCATGACGTTGTTTCCCGGAGAGGCCGTCGAGATAATCGGACTCGACCTCCATTACGGCCGTGCCGGGATCTTCCGGGACGCATCCGACAACGGCCCCCAACCGGCGTATGGCGTCGGTCAGCCCCTCAGCCGAGCTCTGTGGCAGCGAATCCAGGACCACCGACTTGTTGGCATGTCGCAGTTCGATGAGCGACTGAGCGATCCGATCGAAGTCGTCGCCACGAACGCTGTGGTAATCGGTGACGTCGCCCCTTCCCGCGAAGGTGACTTCACCTCCCTCGACGACCAATGGAATGAAGGAACTGGCGTCGCCAGCAACCATTGGATCGCCTGCACCGAGATTCCTCCACCAGGCTTGGAGGAACGCGCTCTGAGGGAAAGGGCCGACGTAGGAGTCGACCGGTTGGGCGCTCCCTTCGAGCTCGGGCCACGGATTGGTCATGACAGGGTGAGCTCGAGCCGCGATTCAAAGCTTCCAACCGTCTCGCCACCCCCGAGGACCTTGAGGTCGGTCGCTCCCCGCAACGACCCCGACATCGTCTCCGATAGATTCGAAATATCCTCGAGTCCGCTGGCGGCCGCAAAAGCAGCGACCCGGTCGTTACCGTCAAATGACTTGACCGCAACACCGAACTGGTTGGCCCAGGCGACACCAATGCAACCCATGGCGCCGCGCTTGGCGGCGCCGTCGAGGGCGGTGGCGATAACTGCATCACCATTTCCTACTCCCGAGACCAGGGCTGGATACCGATGCATCGCCGTCAGTACGCCCCGGAACCGGTCGTCGGTGGCGAGTACGGCATACATCCGCGCCATCGCCCGCACGGTTGTGCGGGGCACGGGTGCACCGCATCCATCGATACCGGACGGGTCGACATCGTGGTTTCCGACTTCACTGATCAGTTGGCGAACTCTGACCTGGATCGGATGCTCGGGTGCGAGATAGGTCTCCGTGGGCAGGCCCGATGCGACACAGGCACGGAGCCAGGCGGCGTGCTTACCGGAACAGTCGTGCCAGACCCGGCGTGGGGCCTTGTGCCCATGGCCGACGAGAAGATCTCGGGCATGGCGGGAAATCGGCCACATTGGCGGGCAGTGCAAGTGGTCCTGGCTCAATCCGGCCCGCTGCAACATTCCATCGACAATGGCGACGTGGGCTGGTAGCCCATCGTGGGATGCCGAGGCAACGGCCAGTTCGAGCGGAGACAACCCGGCGCCGAACTCCTGGGAGACAAAGGCCTGAAAAGGTTTCGCCGACGACCTGAGGAAAAATGGAGCGTCGATGTCTCCGGAGTAGGCCACCAAATTGAGGCTGGCGTCAAACGCGGCGAAGGCTCCATAATGGGTGGCCTCGATCAGACCCGAGCGGACTTGGACTGCGAGCAATTCTGTCTAGCTCGCCGGAGCTGGCGAACCGTGCTCAGTGCGATACCGGCCGACGATCTCTTCTTGAAGGCGGTCGATGACGATATGGAGCTGCTTTCGCTGGGCCGATAACTGCCGCTCGAAGTCACGGAGATCGCTTAGTGCCTCAGTGATCTCCTGCTCACTCAAGTCGGGGAGGCTTGCAAGGATCCCGTCATCCATGATCTTGTCGATGAGACGGCGCCCGGTCGACTCGGGTAGGGGCGGGGTGACTTCGATGTATTTGAGATTGGGTTCATTACCGAGAACCATCCCGCGGGCAAGAATCTCGGGCAGCGCTTCGAGAAGTGTTCGCTGCTCTTCGCCAGAACGTCGGGTCAGCTCGAAGTCGAGGAGGTCCATCCGACCGTGGATCAGGCGTCGGTAATACGACACCATGCTCTCCACGTCCTCCGCGGTATCGCGACGCTCCCGCAACTCGACCAGCTCGATCGACTCGAGATCGGTGACGAAATCGGGATCGAGGGCCCGGTCGATTCTGCGGCGGCTGTCACTCACGAGTCGTAGGTTACTTGCAAGCTCCAGCGAGCGTTGGATACGGGTTCACCGCACCGCCACCGTTGGGATGGATCTCGAAATGGAGGTGGGGGCTGGTGCCCTGGGCGTTGCCGGAGTCGCCGTTGAATCCAATGGTTTGACCCTGGCTCACCGACCCTCCTGACACGTTCCAGTCGGAGAGGTGGGCGTAGTAGTAGGCGTGTCCGTTACTCGCCTTCAGCCAGATCGTCTTTCCTCCCAGGCCCCCATTCTTTATGCTGACTGTCCCGGCAGCCACTGCGTAGATGGGTTCCCCATAAGCCGCGAACATGTCGGTTCCCTGGTGGGCACGGCCGCCCGAGCGCGACGCTCCCCAGGAGTCGATGAACGATGTTCTCCCGGGTGTCATCGGGCATATGAACGACCCGACCTGGACCGACCCCGACGCCCGCTGCTTCGCCCGGGCTGCGATCTCGGCCTGCTCCTTGTCGTATTTGCTTTGGAGTGCCTTGCAGTCGCCTGACAATTTGGCGTAGGCCGCCTGCTCCCTTGCCGCGGACGCCTCCTGATCTCCACGAACCTCGAGGGCGAGGGCCTCGGCGTCTTTTAGCTCGTTTCTGGTGGCGTCGAGCTCTTCTTGGAAAGTCGCGAGTTCACCCTTCAGCGCGAGCAGGTTGTTGATGGATGTTTGCCCGCCGATCGCAGCCGAGGTCAAGAACTCCGAAGTCGTCATGAACTCGTCGACTGATGAGGCGGAGAGGATGATCCCCGGATTGGAGAATCCTCCACGCATGTAGAGCTCGACGGCCTGGTCTTCGAGTTGAGTCTGAATGCTGCCGAGGTCTTCAGCATGAGCGTCGACGGAACCCTGCACTCTGGCCTGTTTTGCCTCGATCCGGGCAACTTCGTTCAGTGCAGCCTCATACGCAAGGGCCGCAGTCTCGAACTGCTTCTGTGCTTCACGGTATTCGTCGAGCTGGGCGCGCGAATTTGCACAGGCTTGTTCAACCTGTTTTTTGGTGACAGCTTGCGTGGTCTGTGGGAAAAGACCGGCGATTACGAAAACGGCCAGGACGACCAGCAAGGCTCGCAGGATTGGTTTCTCAACTGCCATGCATTCGAAATGGTAACCAGATCGTGTCGCTTCGGGTAGTTACTCGCGGACCAGGGCCGCCCTTCGGGGTGGAACCGATCGGTGATAGCCCGGGCGAGCAAACGCCGGGCAACCGATCCGACAGCAACACCAAGCCCTACCCAGACGACGGTGATCGAGCTACGGCCTAGAGGACGATTCGAATCAGAGGGTAAAAGATAGCGGCAGCGAGGATCACACTGTCGAGTGACACAACGTTGCCGGGGGGTATATCGGTGAGGCTCACAACTCCCAGGCGCAACATCGAGCTCAGCCCTTTGCCGGCCACCATCGCCACCGCGATCCCCAACCCGACCAGAAGATATCCAACCACATCGAGGTCCCACAGCGCGGCCGCGGCCGTTGAGCCGATAACCGCGCCAAGGGCAGTCATCGAGAACGGATCGAGTAGAGGAATTGACTGGAATCTGAGGGCGATCGCACCGAGGACGCAACCAGCGATCACGGATACCAGAAAAACGTCGACCGCCCGCTCGTCAGGGGAGAAGCCTGACCTGGAGAGCACCATCGAAGCTGCAGCGAGTCCACCGATCAGAGCTGCCAGAAGGGTGGGACTGAACGTGTCCACCTCGCGAAATTCGGGGAATGCCACCGCCCAGCCGAGGCCAACAGCGACAGCTATAGCCACTGTCAGGCCATATCCGGAAGACCCGACGGTATATGCCGCCAAAACCGCTCCAGCCGTAGTGACGACTACCGGAAGCGAGGCAAAGGTCCGCCCGCGACGCTCGAACACTGAGCTGAGGTCGGTGGCCCATACCGCGGCGACCGCCACCAGAAAAGCCCCCCAAACAGCCTGGCCCTGGAGGTTGGCGAAAACTGCGATCAAGGCGATGCCTACCGGTATGAAACCGACAAAGTCAGCAAGAGCGAAAGATGCCGATACCGGTTGGCTACCCCCGGAAACGGGTGGAATCAGTACCAGCTCGTCGCCCGATCCGACTCTTGTTTCAAAGGTCGCGTTCTCCCCGTTTATCCAGATGCGGGCAGATTCAACTCCACGGGCGAAGTCGGATCCATAGCGTTCAATGGCTGTGTCGATCACGCCTCCGACCGTATCGGAGTCGATTTCAACACGGGAAGTTCCAGCGATTTCCCTTAGGTTGGCGAACAGTCTGAGCTTGGCCATGATTCAATCGTAAAGGAATTGGAAGTCGCATATGTGCCTCTCGCCATTTATTGCCTAGCCTCGGGTCATGGAAGAGCGAATTTTCGTCGCCGTCGAAGTACCTCTCGTTGGGGATGAGCGACACAAGAATTGGGCGAAGGTGGTCGAGTCCGTTGACACCGACAAGGCGTCGGGCTGGGCTTTCGAAGGGCCATTTGTTGCTGCAGGAGGAATCCAGGACTTGCCGGCAGGGGGCGTGCTTTTGGTCTACGGAGAGAGAGGTTCGAGGGCGAACCCTCAAATTGCGGCAAGGGTCTATCTGGTCAACCCCGATGGGACGCTGACTCTCAATGGTGAATCCAAAGGCAAGGCCTGGGCGCGGACACTGCGCGATCCAGTCGAGAGGCTTCTCGGTGTCGAGCATCCGAGATTCGATTTGTCCCCGGTCCCCGACTCGCTCCTTGCTGACGAGCTCCGCTTGCGGGGATGGACTGTCGAGCGATAGATGTCAGCCAGCGAACTCGTCGTGATCTCAGAGAGTCCGCCGAACGCGGGAACCCGACTCGACCACCTCGACGGCAACCCACTGGGCGTCGGTCATGTGTATCTGCGCAACAACTTCCAACCGCCGGCCACCCCGCCGGACCACTTCGAGGTTGACATTGACGGTGTAGGCGTCGCCATGTCATCGTCGCGCCTCGCCGAAATCCCACAGGTCGAATATGACATGGTCCTGGAGTGCGCCGGCAACGGTCGTATTTTCATGGATCCAATTCCCGATGGCACTCCATGGGACTATGGGGGTGCGTCTCCCGTGATCTTCTCCGGTCCCCGACTTCTCGACGTCATCGGTCCCGTGCCGGCCGAGGCCGTGGATTTGGTCTTCACAGGTGCCGATAGTGGCCACGTCGACCCGGAGGGGACCATCCAATATCAATTCTCAATAGGGAGAGATCTCTGGGACCGGACAATCCTGGCCACGCATCTCGACCGTAAGCCGCTCACCTTGAGTCACGGTGGCCCGGTGCGGTTGATCGTCCCGGGTGAGTACGCCATGAAGTCGGTGAAGTGGCTGACCCGAATCGCCACGACGACCAAACCGTTCACCGGGCACTTTGTAAACAAGTACCGATACTTCGGAGACACAATCGAACCGGAAGGAACTGGTGTCGGGGCCATCGCGGTCCGGTCGCTTATTTCCCGGCCCCGGGACGGAGAGGACCTCCGCGTAGGACGATACGAGGTCCGGGGCGCGGCTTGGTCTGGTGCGGCCCCTATTTCCCGGGTCGAAGTCTCGGTTGACCACAGGCCGTGGGCCGAGGCGAAAATGGCGCCAACGAGAGACGAATACTCAGCCGTGCCCTGGACGTTCAGCTTTGAATTTTCCACCGGTCGGCACGAGGTCACCGTTCGCGCCCATGACGACGACGGTCATTCTCAACCCCTGGCGCCGCGTTGGAACCGCAATGGCTATGCCAACAACGGCGTCCACTCAGTCAGCTTCGAGGTCGGTTAGGGAATCATTGCCTGGATCAGCCCGGCAACCACGTCAGGTTCGTCGAGGTGTGCCTGGTATGCGTCGATCCGCTCGAGAGTGATTCCCGGGACGGCAGCTATCACCCTATCGACCGAATTCTCCGGCACCGCACCGTTCTGGGACCAGACGTAGACGGTCGAAGCGGTGATTACACCGAGCCTCGACGGCACATCAGAAGCGGGGTCGGTAACAGCGAAGCCGTTCAGCGAGTCGGTGGTTGCGACGATCGAAGTTGTCAGGCCGCGTTGGGAGAGGATTGTGGCATCGGGACACCACCCACCGACGTCACAATAAGGAGCGAAGGTCGAATCGCTGAATGAACCTGACGCCTCGAAGGCATGGGTTATTGCAGTTCCGAACCAAGGAATCCGTTCCAATCTCTGCACCCATGTCGACCTCCCGTAAAAATCGACATCCACCATTACCAGACCGGCTACCAGGTCCGGACGGGTGACGGCCACTTCGGCGGCCACCTCGCCCCCGAGTCCGACGCCGACCAAAATCACCGGCGCCCCAACGCGTCCTTCGATCACCGTTGTCATCGTCCGGGCCATGTCGGCGACGGTGTGTCTTGGATCCGCCCCGGGAAGACGGGTGGACAGGCCGAATCCAGGTAAGTCGATCCCGAGCGTCGCTACTTCGGGGCCAAGCGCAGCGACGATGTCGGTGAACACCGGTGAACCGGTGATTTCGGCGTCGTGGAGCAAGACGACGGTCGTTGCACCGGAGCCCTGCTCGACGATATTCAGATCGAGCTCGTCGACCGTCAGCACAACACGGCCTTCAACCTGGTCGAGCGTCTGAATTTCAACCAACGGAATCCGCTGCTGGACTACAGCAGCCCAGATCACAGCCCCGAGAAGAACCAGGAGGAACACCAGAAACACAAAGCGCCCAAACGCGCGGCTCGGCGTGTCTTCCTTCGGGGGCGGTCGCAGTCCACTCATTTGATCAACACCACGTGTAGATGTTTCGGCCCGTGGACGCCCAGGTTGAGCTGAAGTTCAATATCGCCTGTTCGGCTAGGTCCTGTGACGATAACCAGATTGGCCGTATTCTCTACGGCTTCGAGGTGATCGCGCGCCCAGTGAACGAGGGTCCAACGAATCGTTTCGACCTCGACCAAAGCGATGTGAACCGGTGGGAGCAGGCTGACCAGCCGACTCCGCCCTGGCCCATGAGAGAGCACGACAGAACCCGACTCAGCGAGCGCAAAGAGCGACCCGGTGATACCCAGGTCGGCGGTCGCAACGAGTGGCGAATCGCTCGACCCGTCGTGCTGGCCGATCAATTGGAACCCGTCGGCGGCCAGGCTCGAGTTGATCCCTGGTGCGGGAAGATCGGGCCAGGCGACATACGAAACCACCGAATGGCCTGTCGCAATTGCGGCGATCGTCCGTGAGACACTGCGCCGAGTGACCGGGCCGTGGACAACAGTGTTTACAGCCTGAGCCCGCAATCGAAAAAGTCCCAGCAGGTCGGATGGCGGAGCGCCGGGAAGATCGGCTGTGGCAGGGCTGGACGGCAACTCGTTCTTCATGATCCCTGCGGACACGCGTGCGAGAAAGGCATCACGTTTCATCGCGACTCCGAAACCACTCGGTGAAGCTCTGCTGAGACGGGCGCCGGAGATCACGAAATTGGGTCCATCCCCGGGCCGGGCCAGGGATCCTCCGAATCCAGCCACCAGAGGAAAACGGAGCGGAAAGTCTTCTGGCCAGTTTTCCCCAACGTGACCACTTCTCAGGAGTTGTGGCTGCCGACGTATACCGGGCCATGCCCTTCTCGAGCCAACCCGGTAGCCGACCTTCCGCAGCTGCGCGCTCCCGCAATTTGAGGAGCATCGACGGGATCTGGATGCGAACCGGACACACATCCTCGCACGCACCGCACAGGGTCGACGCATAAGGGAGGTCCCACCACGGGTCCATGCCATGCAACCCCGGAGTCACGACTGAGCCAACCGGTCCGGAATAGACCGTTCCGTATGCGTGCCCACCAACCTCGCGAAAAACAGGACAAACGTTCAGGCAGGCACCACATCTGATACAGGCCAGAATCTCGGCGGTATCACTGCCCAGGATGTCAGAGCGGCCGTTATCGATAATCACAACGTGGACCTGCTCCGGCCCGTCGTGGTCCCCGGGCCTCCTTGGCCCTGAAACGACATTGGTGTAGACGGAGAGTCGCTGGCCAGTGGCCGAACGCGCCAGCACCTCCAGGGTTGCGGCAGCGTCCTCCCAACGGGGCACGATTCGTTCCATCCCCATCAGCGCGATATGGACCCGGGGCACCGTCGTACAGAGGCGACCGTTGCCTTCGTTGGTCACAGTCACGATCGAACCCGTTTCCGCCACGCCCAGGTTCACCCCGCTGATCCCGGCGTCGGCCTCGAGGAAAATCCCCCGCAGATGCTCGCGGGCCATCTGATTCAGCACCTTTGGATCTGAAGACTCCTCCGTCCCCAGCTGGTCAGCGAAGAGTCGGCCGACATCATGGCGGGTCAGGTGGAGTACCGGGGCGATGATGTGGCTCGGCGTGTCGCCCGCCAGTTGGGCGATGAACTCACCCAGATCCGTTTCCGTAACGCGGTGGCCACGACCCTCGAGAAAGACGTTCAGTTCGATTTCTTCCGAGACCATCGATTTCGCCTTGACGACATCGCGGGATCCCGTTTCGTGGAGGATCTTGGCCACGGTCTCGTTGGCCTCATTGGCGTCGGCCGCAAAGTGGACCACGCCACCGTTGAGTTCTACCTGATCGGCGAACGAGGCAAGGAGACGGTCGAGGTTCCGGAGGGTGTGGAGGCGGATGGCGCGCACTCGATCCCGGAGTTCCTCGGCGATTTGGAACTCGGCCATCGCGTCCGCCCGGGCAGACGTCATTAGCCTCATTCCCTTTTCGACGGCATCGGCCTCGGCGGTGCCTACGAGGTCTCGCGCCCGGCCGAGGAATGTTACCGGAGTGGAGGTCATTGGTCTCCGAAGTGAGCAGCGAACAATCCGATCACATGGGACCACGCATTCTCGAAATATTCGAATGTCTGCGGCCAATCGGAGTCAGGATCGGCCATTCCCGAGTCCGGCCAACCCAGGTGGTTCAGTTCGACTCTTGTCCCATCCCCCGTCCCGGTAAACAGCAAGACCACCCACGTGTGGAGTGGCCGGGTCTTGAGCTCGGGGGGCGCATTCCAGGTGAATGAAAGCATCCTGCCGGGGAGGAATGAGAGCACACGACACCAGTCGCCGCCGCGATCGCCCGGATTCTCGTCGGGCATGAAATGAATCTCGAACTTTCCGCCTGGTCGAAGATCAACCTCGCTGGTTTCGGTCCACCACTTCGCCAAACCGTCGGAGGACGCCCAGAGCGCATAGGCCTCCAGCGCCGACACCGGGACGTCAGCGGTTTTCGTGATGATGCGCTCGGAGAGATCGTCGGCGCTCGCCTCGACCAATTGCGGAGCGAAATGTGGGTTGCGGATCAGTCCGAACTCGTTGCCAAATGGGTCGACGAAAGAGGCGACGACAATCCCATCGCCGGTTTCGACAGGGTCCATGCCGGTGGTTGCTCCCAGGGCGAGGGCACGGGCCAGGTCCGCGGCTGGATCATCACTCGCCCACAGAAACAACGGATCTCCGCGTCCCGAATCATCCGGGAATAACCCGAATTCGTAACCCGCAATCTCAAATCCGACATAGAAGGGTTCGTCGAAGTAGGGCTCGATCCCGAAAAGTCGGGCATACCAATCACGCGTGGCGCCAATGTCAGCCGGGCGAAACTGAGCGGTGCGAAGTCCTCTAAGTTGCATCGTGTCCTCCTAGTAATTCGACAAAATGTCGAACGGCGATGGGGGAATTTCTACGCCTCAATCCTCCCTCGAGGTGCATCAGGCACGAAACATCACCACCGACGAGGACGTCGGCTCCGGTGGCTTCGACACGATCGAGCTTGGTGTCCATTATCGCTGCGGAGACTTCCGGCATCTCGACCGAGAACAAGCCACCAAACCCGCAACATTCTTCGGCTCCGTCGAGGTGAACCAGATTGGCCCCGGTCAGATTGGCAAGCAGAGTCTCAATTGAGTCTCCAAGACCGAGGGTCCGCAGCCCGTGACAGGAGCGATGGACCGTGATCGTGCATTCCTCACAATCTCTGGTGAGTTGTTCGTGAGCTACCTCGTCGGCCAGAAACCGGGACAATTCCCTGGTCCGCCCGGCCACTCTCACCGCAGCTTCCTGGTCCGGAGAGCCCTCCAGAAGCTCGGGATAGTGCACAGCGATCATCGCAGCGCAAGAACCGGACGGGAGCACAATCGGCCCCTCGGTGGTATCGAGAATCTTCAGCGTGTGGATTGCCATTTCCCTGGCATTGGAACTGAGGCCGACGTTGTATGCCGGTTGCCCGCAACAGGTGAGACCCTCCGGCACCCCGACTTCGAATCCAACATCCTCCAACAGGCGGACGGTTGCCTTCCCCACCTCAGGTGTCATCCGATCAACCAGACATGTGGGCATCAACTGGATGGTCTCACCGGGCATCGCGTCAGGTTACGTGACCACTTGCGTGTTCTTCCGGTACAACGACCACAGAAAGCAGCCCAAGCGAGATCGAGGAGATGTAAGACAACGCCTAGGGTTTGCCGATGCACACATTGCTGGTCAGGAATGTCCGCCTCGCGCCAACCTGGCCCAATACAGCGGCGGTCGACGTGCTTTGCCGCGACGGATTGATTGCTCTGGTGAGTGCCGGGATCAGCGATCCGCACGACGAGGTTATCGACGGGAATGGCGAGATACTCATCGCCGCCTTTTCCGATGTCCACGCCCACCTCGATTCCACCAGGCTCGGGCTCCCGTTCCGTCCCCATACCGCCGATCGCACCCTGGAGAGTCTCATCGAGAACGACCGGTCCAACTGGCGCAGCGCTGAGATGTCGGTCACCGACAGAGCTACGTACACATTGGGCAGGACCATCGCCGCCGGGGCGACACGGGTTCGCAGCCATGCCCAGGTCGATCCGCAGAGTGGGCTGGACCGGCTGGAAGGTGTCCTCGCGGCACGGGAAGCTCATCGAGATCGGGCGATCGTCGAGATTGTCGCGTTCCCGCAGGCCGGGATACTCCGCGAGCAGGGAACTCCAGAGCTCCTGGACGAAGCGATGGCGATGGGTGCCGACCTTGTGGGCGGTCTCGACCCCGAAGGGTACGACGGCAATGCCGACGGCCACCTCGATGTCGTGTTCGCTATCGCGGCGAAACACCATGCGGGTGTCGACATCCACCTCCACGACCGGGGAGAGATCGGTGTGGCCACGATCGAGAACATCTGCCGCCGAGCGCTGACCTTGGACGCTCGAGTAAACATAAGTCATTGTTTCGGGCTCGTCACAGCTGACGCTGACACCACTAAACGGCTGGTCGAGACTCTCGCCGTTTCAGGGGTCACGGTGACCACGGTTGCTCCGGGGACAACTCCCCCGATGCCGCTCCGCCACCTCGAGGAGGCCGGCGTGGCCATTGGCCTGGGCCAGGACGGGACCCGCGACTACTGGTCTCCATATGGCAACGGAGACATGCTCGACCGAACGTGGCAGCTTGCTTTCACCAACGGTTTCCGAAAAGACGCCGACATCGAACACTGCCTCGAGGTGGCCACCGCCGGTGGGGCAAAGATCATGGGTATCGATAATGTCGGGTTGGAGATCGGAAGTGCGGCCGATCTCGTGGTTGTCCCCGGCGACACCGTTACCGCCGCGGTCATGGATCGGGCACTGCGGTCATTTGTGATTCGGGCAGGCCGGGTCGTAGCTCGGGGTGGCGAGCTCGTCTAGTGGCTGGCGCCCCCTCCAATGCCGCCAGATTTGCCAGTTGACCAAAAACCTGTGAAAGTGGTGTTCGTCAGATAGACCCTTACGGGACACCATGCGATCAAGTCGACAATTCTTCATTCCGATTGCGGGACCACGGCTCGCTCGCCGACTCGTCCAGTTGGTGTTCGGGCTCGTTGTTTTTGGATTCGGGATCGCCCTAATGCTCCAGTCCGGCCTCGGTGTCCCACCCTGGGACGTCCTCCACCAGGGCCTTGCGGAGCGATTCGGGCTTACTGTCGGAATCTGGTCGATCATTGTCTCGGTGTTCGTCCTGGTTCTGTGGATCCCGATAAGGGAGCCGTATGGAATCGGGACCCTGCTCAACGCGTTGATCATCGGCCTCGCCATCGATGGTTTCGCCCTCATCGTGCCGATCCCCGATGCGATGGCGTGGCGCATCGTGTTGTTGGTCGCAGGCATCCTGATCATCGGGCTTGCCTCAGGTTTGTATATCGGAGCCAAACTCGGTCCGGGACCCCGAGACGGTTTGATGACCGGAATCGCCAAATACGGCTACTCCGTGAGACTCACGCGGACCATCATCGAGGTCATCGTTCTTGCCATCGGCTGGATGCTCGGAGGAACCTTCGGAGTCGGCACTATTGCATTTGCCCTCTTTATCGGCCCGATTGTCCAGTTCTCCTTCCGGATCTGGCCCCTGGAGCCGGCACAGCCCGCATCCGTTAAAGCCCGCTGACCACCCGTCGGTATCGAATCACTGTGAGCATTGAGGCTGGGCGAACGCCTCGCGAAAATTTGAGATGGTCGAAACTGGCTGACCGTTCCGCACCCGGATACAGTCGCCAACACTCCCCGGAGCGTCGCAAATCTGACGCCCATTTCCCCACCAGACCGTGGTTCGCACCCGGTTTTTGCCCATTGGCTGGCCATGTGCAAGTGGTACTTGACCAACGACATGTTTGTAATTACAGTATTGAAGCTCACACTACATATCGTGGTTGCTTCCCCGCTGACCACTATATGTTGTGGTTAGAGAGTAAGATTTGGATATTTCTCGGGACACGCCAAACCGGCGGAACGGGAAAAAGTGCAGAGGAGGCACTATAAATGAGTAAAGGCCTGCGGATCACCCGTCGCTTCACATCGGCCGGGCAAAGTCCATACGACAAAGTCGAATGGACCCGCCGCGATTCACGTATCACCAACCCTGACGGGTCAACCGTATTCGAGATGACCGACGCCGAGATTCCGGCAGGTTGGTCTCAGGTCGCAGCCGACATCATGGTGTCGAAGTACTTCCGCAAAGCTGGCGTCCCCCAATTCGATGAGAGTGGGGAACAGATCTTTGATGAGTCTGGCCAGCCGGTCACCGGGCCGGAACGGACAGCGAAGCAAGTCTTCAACCGTCTCGCCGGCACCTGGCGCCACTGGGGTGAGAAAGGCGGCTACTTCGCTTCTACCGAGGATGCCGACGCCTTCGAAGACGAACTTCGCTACATGCTTGCTACCCAGATTGCAGCGCCCAACTCGCCGCAGTGGTTCAACACCGGGCTCAACCACGCTTACGGTCTGACCGGGCCTGCTCAGGGCTTCTGGTATGTCGATGACAAAGACGGAGAGATGAAGGCCAGCCCGGATTCGTACAGCCGTCCCGCTCCCCATGCCTGTTTCATACTCTCGGTCAGTGACGACCTGGTCAATCCGGGCGGGATCATGGATCTCTGGGTCCGTGAGGCTCGGATCTTCAAATTCGGGTCTGGTGCCGGTTCCAACTTCTCGGCGATCCGCTCGGCCGAAGAGAATCTGTCCGGTGGTGGCAAGTCGTCGGGAGTCATGTCTTTCCTCAAAATCGGTGACCGTGCTGCCGGGGCCATCAAGTCGGGTGGAACCACAAGGCGTGCCGCCAAGATGGTCATCCTCGACGTCGACCACCCCGATATCGAAATGTTCGTCGACTGGAAGAAGGTCGAGGAAGACAAAGCCCGCCTTCTGATTGGCGCCGGTGGATACCCTGCCGACTTCAATGGCGAGGCATACGCCACGGTGTCCGGGCAGAACTCGAACAACTCAGTGCGGATCACCAACGAATTCGTCAGCGCGGTAGAAGATGACGCCGATTGGGAGTTGATCAACCGGACCGACGGCACCGTTCGCCGCACCATCAAAGCCCGTGACCTCTGGTCGCGCATCGCAGACGCCGCCTGGGCGTGCGCCGACCCCGGCCTTCAATTCGACACCACCATCAACGAGTGGCACACCAGCCCAGCCGGAGGACGAATTCGGGCATCAAACCCTTGTAGCGAATATATGTTCCTCGACGACACCGCGTGCAACCTGGCTTCGCTGAACCTGGTCAAGTTCTACAACGACGAGTCACAGGTCTTCGATGTCGAGGGTTACCAACACGCCATCCGACTCTGGACCATCGTCCTCGAGATATCGGTGGCAATGGCCCACTTCCCATCGAGAGAGATCGCCCAGGGATCCTACGACTACCGGACTCTCGGTCTCGGCTACGCCAATCTCGGGTCGTTGCTGATGCGTCAGGGCATTGCCTACGACTCCGAGGAAGGTCGCGCTATCGCCGGGGCGCTCACCGCGGTTCTCACCGGGTACTCGTACGCCACGTCGGCTGAGATTGCCGGAGTTACCGGGCCATTCCCCCGTTATGCGGAGAACAGGGACTCGATGTTGCGGGTGATCCGCAACCACCGTCGGGCCGCCCATAACGAGACCGACTTCGAGGGCGTCAGCTCCAGCGTGATGACGATCGATCCTGACTACACACCGGTCGATCTGCTCGAGGCCGCCCGCGCTTCTTGGGATCTCGCCCTCGAGCTTGGCGAGAAAGACGGTTACCGCAATGCCCAGGCCACCGTTCTGGCGCCAACAGGCACCATCGGCCTGTTGATGGATTGTGACACCACCGGTGTCGAGCCCGACTTTTCGCTGATCAAGTTCAAGAAGTTGGCCGGTGGAGGCTATTTCAAGATCGTCAACCAATCGGTGACTCCGGCCCTGACACGTCTCGGCTACCAGCCTGAAGAAGTCCAAGCCATGGTCGAGTTCATCGGCGGTACCAGCTCGATTGTCGGAGCACCCCACATCAACGAGGAGTCGCTGATGGAGAAGGGCTTCAACGATGAAGACCTGGCCAAACTCGCCGCCGCACTCCCATCCGTGTTCGAGCTGAAGCATGCTTTCAACGTGTTCACATTTGGCGAGGAAACCCTGCAGCGAATCGGCTTCGACGCCGACCGTTACGCGTCGTTCGACTTCGACCTTCTTCGGGAGCTTGATTTCACCTCCAGGCAGATCACCGAAGCCAACGACCACATCTGCGGGCGACAGACCATCGAGGGTGCACCGCTTCTGAGGGACGAGCATCTGAGTGTCTTCGATACTGCCAACAAGAACGGCAAGTACGGGGAGAGGTTCATTCATCATGTCGGCCACATCAAGATGATGGCCGCAGCGCAACCGTTCATCTCGGGAGCCATCTCCAAGACGATCAACATGCCTCAGGAAGTGACCACCGCCGACATCGAAGAGGCATATCAGCTCTCCTGGGAGCTCGGTCTCAAGGCGATGGCCCTCTACCGCGATGGTTCCAAGGCTGCTCAGCCCCTGAATTCGGTTTCCGATGATGAGGGCGACAACAACGAGGACGAAGACGCCGCAATAACTGCAGCTCTAGAAACCGAGAAGGCAATCCATTGGGGCGCTGTACCGGTCGGGATCAGCCCGACGCAGGCGTACGCCCAGGGGATGAAGCCACCACGTTTCATGCTGCCCGGCCGTCGCCATGGTTTCAACCAGGAGGCGCGGGTCGGCGGTCACAAGGTGTTCCTCCGTACCGGCGAATACGACGACGGAACACTTGGTGAGATCTTCATCGACCTGGCCAAGGAGGGAGCGACTCTCAAGGGGATTTTGAGCTGTTTCGCTATTGCAGTCTCCAAGGGTCTCCAATATGGAGTTCCGCTCGAGGAGTTCGTCGACACATTCACCTTCCAGACCTTCGAACCGCGAGGCATGGTCGAGGGTCATCCCAACATCAAGATGGCCAACTCGATCGTGGACTACGTGTTCCGGTCTCTCGGCGTGGAATACCTCGAACGCGACGAGCTCGCTCAGGTACCGCCAAATCGAGATGGTGAACTCGCCAGTCCGCCTCAAGGCCTGGCGGTAGAGGCCGGGGTCCAACTCGACCTCACTGACGCCGTCGCCGAGGACGATGTCGACCTTGTCCAGCGGTCAATGGAGTACATCGACTCGCCCGACATGTCGTCGGCAGATGTGAAACTAGTGGAGAAGGTCGCCGTCGCCGCTGCCGGATCTGCCGACATGGTCAACATGGCCCTATCGGAGAACATGGGTGATGCGCCGGCGTGTTCCAATTGCGGTCACATGACAGTCCGCAACGGAAGCTGCTACGTCTGCCTCACCTGCGGAGACACCACCGGCTGTAGCTAGGGATACCTCGATCCGTTCGTAGTGCATACGGTCC
>DATDCF010000223.1:0-3189 GCA_036524475.1 Acidimicrobiia bacterium
CTCGTGGTTGTGCTCATATTCGGTGCGAGTCGCCTGCCTGCATTGGCCCGATCGATCGGCGCCTCGGCCAAAGAATTCCGAAAGGGACTTGACGCTGGCTCCGAGGACGACGCCGAGGCAAATTCTTCCGATTCTTAGGAACTTGAGGCGCCACGGCGGCGTTTTGGGGGTAAGTCGCATTTGACTGAATCAGTACCGCTTACCTGGGAAGAAGTCGCTCGTGTTTACGGCCGCAAGATCTACAACTTCGCCTACCGCCTCACCGGCAACCCGAGCGACGCCAACGACCTCGTCCAGGAAGTACTTCTCCGGGTCCGCAAAGGCTTGGAGAGCTACCAGCCGGGGAGTTTCGAGGGTTGGTTGTGGCGGATCACCCGTAACGCATTTCTCGACGGGATCCGTAAGGAGAAGCGCCGTCCTACGACACCTCTGCCCGATGACATCGACCGATGGGACCGCGCTCACACCCCCGGCGCCGACGTCGAGTACGCCCGGGTCAACCTGGGCGACGACATCCAGAAAGCCCTGCTCGAGTTGCCAATCGAATTCCGCGAGGCGGTGGTGATGTGTGACGTCATCGGGCTCTCTTACGAGGAGATCGCAGCCGCCGCATCGGTGCCGATCGGGACCGTGCGGAGTCGGATCCACCGTGGACGGAAAATGCTGAGGGACCTTCTGTGAGTATGCATCCTGACGAATTGATCAGCGCGTATCTCGATGGCGAACTCCACGGATCCGAACTCCAGGGATTGCTCCGGCATCTCGGCGGGTGCGGACGATGTGCCTCAGAACTCGACCAGGTGCAGGTGGTACGGGCTGCCGTGCGCTCACTGCCCGTCCTCGAGGTGCCCGACGGCCTCATCCCGGCCCTGGATGCCGAAGTCATACCTTTCTGGAGCAGGCGCGGTTTGCTGGCGGGAGTGGCGGCCGCCGCCGTGGCCATCGTCATAACTTTTGCCAGTCTGGCCAGTGGCGGCCAACCCACTGTCTCGGTGGAGGACCTCAACTCCAGATTGGCAGCCCGCATCTCCCTGGACCCCGCCTTTGGCCCCGCAAAGGTGATTCCACCTGAAATCGCAGCGGTGACCGAATGAAAGGTCTATGGAGGATCGGAGTGTTCCGTCCCGGTTCAGATCGAACCCGGTCGGTTTCGACGTTGGCGGGGGGTGCAGGGGGGTCGTCCCCCCGCACATTAATCCGAGGGTTTATCGCGGTGACTGTCGCCTTAATGATGGTTCCCGCTACTGCGATCGCAGCCGATTTGAGCGAGTTGCTCGAGGCCAGTCATGATGCTTCCTACTCAGCAGAACAACTGATCACCTGCAACACCCCGGATGGGATCAGGGATGTCCTGATCGATCTCGAACAGCGCGGCGGCGAAATCAGATACGGAAATCGGAGCGAGGACGAACCGCTCATCTGGTCCGGGGACGGCGGGTGGTCGAGTCCGTCAGGTGGGTCGAGAATCGAATCCAGCCCCACCACGCCGGCCAGCGGTGTCGCCACGGCCGACAGTTATGTCGTCGACGACGGTTCCGAGACGGTTTACCTCGGCCGTCCTGCAACTCGTTATGTCCTCACTAGAGGCGAAGTGAATCGGGCTGAATTGATCGTCGATGATGAACTCGGAGTGTTTCTCAGCGTCGTCACCTACGACGCCGACGGGGCGACCTACTGCGAACGGCGATTCGTCTCCCTCGACCCCACGCCACCAGATTGGCAGCAGGTGCCGGCGCCCGACACCGAGACGATCGACATCACCGCCGAAACGTTGCTTCCGGGTCAACTGGGAGACTTCGCCCTCGTTGATGTCTTCTCCGACGACACCGGGCTCAGCTTCGCCTATTACTCCGACGGGTTCTTCTCTTTTGCCGTGTTCCAGAGCCCGATACCTATCGAGGCGGCGGGCGCAGCGGGATTCGAGACCGGTGACGGCAGCTATCAACGGGAATTCACCCCGGGCCAGGTCACCTACACCTGGACCGTTGGCGAAGGCGGAATGGCCCTCATCGGGGACCTCCCGCCGGACATGCACGCCGTCATACTCGCCGAGCTCGACTCGCCACGCGATCCGAGTTTCTTCAACCGCTGGTGGCGGAGAATTTTCGGATAAACACTCCGATCTCCATCAATTACATCAATTAGTAGCTGGCGAGGATTTCCTCGTACCTGTCGTAGTCCCGGGCCACGCCCAACACATCTGATGCAACGACGTCCCGGACGACGGCGTCGGAATCCAGGAAATAGGTCACCCTCTTAGCGAATCCAAACCGTTCTTCGAAAGCGTCATATTGGCGGGCCACATCACCGTGGGGCCAATAGTCCGCGAGAATGTCGAACTCGAAACCTTCCTGGCGGGCCCACTCGGCGTTCGTCGAGGTGGCATGGGTCGTGATCACGACCAATCGGGTGCTCGACCTGTTGAAGATGGCGAGTCCGTCGCGCAATTGGCAAAGTTCGGCGGTGCAGGTCTTGGTGAAGGGAAAGGGAACGAAGAGGATCACGGCCTTGTTCCCTTTCAGATCCCCGAGGGCTATTTTTGCTCCGGCCTGGTTTCTCAAAATGAAGTCGGGCGCAGTTGTTCCTATTTCGAGCGACATCAGCAGATTCTAAGTCCACCCGTCGAGCAGGACTCGTGCGGCCCAGGCAGTTGGATCTCGTAGCTCGCTTGCCGACGGCATCCGCGAGGGATCCGACCAAAGAACGGTGAGAGCATCGTCGCCGTAGCGGGTCTCGACTTCCTGATTGAACAGATCGCCGAGTTGTGTCGCCTCAGGAGGAACCGCTCCGATTCCGATCGGATTGGCCCCGTCCGTTCCCGACTCCCTCAGCCGATCGCGGTCCGCGGAGATCAGTTCGAACTGGGGCGAGATTTCTGCCAGCGAGCGCCGGGCGAGAAGCCGGCCCGCACCCGTGAGCGCCCCGAGAAACGCCTCCAGTTCCAACCGGGGCTCCTCGGCTTCCTCATTGCCCATGAGACGTTCGATACCACCGGCCTCTTCGATCGCACGCTCTATGGCCGCAGGATCGGTTCCGCCCATCATCAGCCCGCTCAGCTGGGTCGGATCGATTTTTACAGCGCCGGCATAGGCTTCTACCAGCTGCGCCAGGTGATCCTGGATCCAGGGCACCGAGGCAACGTTGCGGAATGCAATCTCATTGGACACCGCCCAGAGCCTTATCTCCCTG
>DATDCF010000224.1:0-3054 GCA_036524475.1 Acidimicrobiia bacterium
TTCTTTCGTGCGACTCGGACGATTCCGTTCACGGAGCACCTGCTCCACGACTCTGATAATCCGATCTCCCGAAACCAGCATGCCCCCGATGATCACGACTCCGAAGACGACGAACTGGAGAGCCGTGGGGAGGCCCAGCGACCGCATCATCTGGTTGAGTCCGGTAAGGAAGAAGGCAGCTGCCAGCGTGGAAAGCGGGCTAGCCAGCCCGCCTGTCAACGACGCTCCTCCGATGACTACGGCAGCGATCGGTCCCAGGAGGTATGGAGATCCAATGTTCACGCCCGGGTTGCGTATCAACGCCGCTAGAGCGATGCCGGCAATCGCGTAGAACATTGCGGCAACCACATACACCAGCATTTGGTTGAGTGTGACCCTCACTCCCACGACATGGGACGCAACGGGATTGGCACCCACCACCTGGAACCTGCGCCCGATTGCGGTATACCGCAGCGCTATGACCAGTAACAATGTGATCGCCACCCCGATCCAGAATATCGGGCTCAAACCCATAATCCGCGTGGCGATCCAGTCGCTCAAACCTTTGGGGACGGCACTCTGCACGGGGAACGTCCTTACATACCGACTGAGGACTCCGAGCACGATTTGGCCCACTGCCAGTGTGACGATCAACGCGTTGAGTTTGAGGCCACCGATCAGGATCCCATTGACGAGGCCGATCAATGCGGCAACCGCAACTGCGGTGAGAATCGCCACTCCGATCCTGTCGTCCGACTGTTGGCCGACGCCAACGATGATCATCGCTGACAGGGTGAGAGTGCCGGGGACACTCAGGTCGATGCCGCCAGTCATGATCACGAGCATCTGGCCGAGTGCAGTTATCCCGAGCAATGCCCCGAACGGGGCGATGGCTGCAATCGCAACGCCACCGAGAGTGGCCGGGGCCCATATCGAGGCGACAACCACCAACAGAATCAACGCCAGGTAGACCGGCAGATAGCGAGACGCAACTACCAGCGAGGTCAGCGCCGACGACGGGACCTGGGTGGTCGTCATGGAGATCCACCGGTGGTGGCGAGAAGGCTTGCCGCTCTGGCCACTCGTTGCTGGGCGGTATTCGCAAGTGAGCGGGCCTTCTCGACATCTGCATCGAGCACGCCCTCCTTCATCAATGGTCGGCCGGCAACGAAAACCCAATCGAGGTTGGATGTGTCCATCCCCCAGACCACGGCGCCAATCGGATCGTTGATCGGTGCGATGTTGGGGCGATCTGCCCGTAGCACGATGAGGTCCGCCTGCTTCCCTATTTCAATCGACCCGGTGAAAGTGCCGATCCCGGCGGCGTTTGCCCCGTCGATGGTCGCGTAGCGGAGAACGTCCCGCGTCGTAAGCAGGGAGGGGAGCCCGGCCTTTCCCGCCAGTTTGAGATCGAACATGGTGGCGTGTTGGATGGAATTGGTTGCTCGCATCTGGGCGAATAGGTCTCCGGGGGCCACCCGCTCGTCATCGACTCCCAGCCCGGGTCTGATTCCGCGGTCCAGCAGCATCTGAATGGGCGGGGTCCCCAGGCCTCCGGCCATCTCGCTCGAAGGGCTCAACGACACCTTTGCGCCCGAGTTCGCGATTGCGTCGAGGTCTTCTTTGTCGAGATGGGAGCAATGAACGAGGGTGACATCGTCGCCAAGGAGCCCCGCCTCGCCGAGTCTCGCCACGCTTCCCCGGTCATCGGGATTGGTGCCGACGTGTGCATGGACACGGTTTCCGGAAGCCCTCGCCTTCTTCCATCGCGCCTCGGCGTCGGCCATGTCGGCCAGGCCCGGGTAGCCGAAGCCGAAGGCTACGGTCATCAGATCACCGATCAGGCCAGGTTTGGCTCCGGATGCGCCAACGGATTCATCGTTCAACGATGCCCACGACGGAGTGGCCGTTACCGCCACGGTGCGAACGCCCGAATCGGCATGAGCCTGCAGGACGGCAGTCGCGAACTCGTCACCCGGCCCGATATCCGTCCAGTCGACAACAGTGGTGATCCCCGCCTCGACAGCTCCTAGCAAACTTATAAGTGCACCGGCATAGGCGTCGTCCGGGGTGTAGTAAGGCCCGTAGCGATTCGGGTAAACCGGTCCCGGTGGCGAACTATCCAACTCGCCGAAGTTGCGGAACAGTGATCGCCAGGCATGCCGGTGGGTGTCGACGAATCCGGGCATCACGATGGTGTCGGCCGCGTCGATTACCTCAGATCCCCGGGAACGCAAGTCAGGCCCGATATCGGCGATTCGGTCGGCTTCGATCAGGACATCAGCCTTCGCGTAATTCTTGGTCCCGGCTCCAAGAGTCAGGACACATCCACCTTTGAGCAAGGTCTTAGTGCTCAAACAGCACTCCTTGAATCGATTGACTTGCTAACTGTGTCGTAGATTCGGGTGACCGAAGGCAGAGCGAGATCCTCGAGGGCGGCCGCCGATGGCAATGGAATGTGTGGAGTGGTGATTCTGACAGTGGGGCCATCGAGGTCCCAAAAGGCTTCCTCGCCAACGATCGAGACAAGCTCGGCGCCCCAACCGCAAAGCCGGGGATTCTCTTCAACGGTGAAGAACCGCCCGGTCTTGGATACCGATTCCAGGATGGTCCGGGTGTCGAGTGGGACCAGGGTTCGGACGTCGATGACTTCAGCCGAGATACCGTCAGCGGCCAGAAGCTCCGCGGCCTCGAGGGCACGGGGGACCATCAGGGCCAGGGCCGCGATGGTGACGTCCGAGCCTTCTCGAGCGATCCGCGCCTTCCCGAGATCGTGAACGATCTCCCCGTCGGGGATTTGTGCCTTCGTAGCCATCAGCGACTTGTGCTCAAAGAAGACAACCGGGTCTGGATCGCGGATCGACGCGGCCAAAAGGCCGACAACGTCTTCCGGAGTTGACGGTGCAACGACCTTCAGCCCGGGGATCATCATGCACCAGTTCTCCACCGACTGGCTGTGCTGTGCCCCGAATCGCGATCCGGCGCCATTGGCGGTTCGCACTACGAGGGGAAAGCTCACCTGTCCGTCGGTCATGTACCGGCTTTTGGCGATTTCGTTGGCCAGCATGTCGAAGC
>DATDCF010000225.1:0-12988 GCA_036524475.1 Acidimicrobiia bacterium
GAACAGCGTCCAATCTTTGGGGCTGAACGCCTCGCGGTTGGTGCCGACACTCGTGGTCAGGACGCTATTTGTCATACCGGATGAACCCCCGGGGTCGGTAATCGGTTGCAGGAGATGTTTGCTTGTTTGGCGGACGGCGGAATCAGTAAGGAATCAACGCAGATATGGATTCAAATAATCCGGGACGTCGATTCCGGGCCCGAGGTTGGGAGCGGGTTCGGGAAGTCCGTATTCCTGACGGACCGGGATCACGCCCGCCCATACCGGGCTGTCCAGGTCTGCCGGGTCGTCATCGGGCGGTCCGGTTCTCATTTTGGTGGAGACTTCATCAAGTGGGAGAGCGACCACCGCCGTTTGACGAACTTCGATCTCATGGTTGGGTCGGATGTCACCGCGTCGCCCGGGTATGAGGCGGTCTGTCACCTTGTTGAGCGCCTCGGCCTGGGCCTCGCCTTTGAGTAGCTCGCCATAACCATGAATTACCACACTTCGATAGTTGGCTGACGACTCGAAAGCACTCCGGGCTACGACCAACCCGTCCACGTGGGTAATCGCAACACTTAGGGGCGATTCGTTGCGGACCGCCCGAACGATGCCCGATGAGGGTGAGCCATGCAGGAGAATCGTCTCCCCGTCGCGGGCGTAGAGCGTCGGGATCACCACGGGACGTCCTTCGGTGACATAGGCAACATGACACAAGAGACCCTCGTCGAGGATCCGGTGGATCAATTCCCGGTCCGAAACACTCCGCTCGGGGAGACGTCGCAGTGCCGTCTTGTCTGTCGCCATCAGTCCTCCGATTTTGCTTCGCGGGTCATCAGGCTGAGCATTCCCCGATGGGGGTCCATCCCCTGGTAGAGCACCTTCCCGACGTGCTGGGCAATCGGAACGTCGACTCCCTGTTTGGCGGCGAGGTCGAGAACGGCCCGCGTCGTCTTGACACCTTCGGCGACCATCTGCATCTCATTTTGTATTTCCTCCAAGGTTCTGCCTTGGGCGAGCCCCGACCCCACCTGGTGATTGCGGCTTTGAGTGCTGACACAGGTAGCGATCAGGTCTCCCATGCCGGCGAGGCCGGCGAACGTGGAGGGTCTTCCGCCGAGGCTGGTGCCAAGACGGGTGACCTCGGCAAGTGCCCGGGTAATCAACGTGGCCCGGGTGTTGTCACCAAACCCGAGCCCATCTGACATGCCCGCGGCGATAGCCATCACATTCTTCAGCGCACCACCCAATTCGCATCCCACGACATCATCGTTGGTGTAGACGCGGAACAGAGGCGACATGAAACAAGTCTGAATATCGCGGGCGGCCCCGACATCCCCCATCGCGATCACGGCCGCAGTTGGCTGTTGGGCAGCGATCTCCCGGGCCAGATTGGGGCCGGTGAGGACTCCGACCCGTTCGGGGTTCCGACCCGGCGCAGTCTGCATCACCACTTCGGACATTCGCGCAAGGGTGGATTGCTCGATCCCCTTTGTCAGGGAGACCACGGGCGTTTGCGGGGAAATCCGGTCGGCGACTCTGGAGAAAACGTCCCTGAATCCATGGGAAGGGACAGCTATGGCAACCATATCGACCCCGTCGACGGCGACAGCGAGGTCATCGGTGGCTGTCAGATTTTCCGGTAGTGCGCAGCCGGGGAGGTAGCGAGGGTTTTGCCTCGTTGAATTGATCTCCCTGGAAAGTTCAGGTCGACGAGCCCACAGTGACACTTCAGTGTTGGCTGAGGCCAGCCATGCTGCAGTAGTACCCCACGATCCGGCCCCGATTACGGCGATCCTTTCCATGGGCGGCACGCTAGTGCCTACGTTTGCAGAGTCTCTAACCTTCGGCGCTGATGAGCCTCTCCATAGGCATCGTCGGACTCCCGAATGTTGGTAAATCAACGTTGTTCAACGCTCTTACCAACGCCGGGGTGCTGGCCGCCAACTATCCATTTGCGACGATCGAACCGAATACAGGTGTGGTGCCGATCCCGGACCCCCGGTTACCGGTTCTCGGTGAGCTCTTCTCGACACGAAAGATCGTCCCGGCCACGGTTACCTTTGTGGACATCGCCGGATTGGTAAAGGGCGCCAGTGATGGTGAGGGCCTTGGCAACAAGTTCCTGTCCAACATCCGCGACGTCGATGCCATCTGCCATGTTGTTCGCGTATTCCGGTCGGAAAATGTCGTCCATGTCGCTGGCGATGCAGATCCCCGATCTGACATCGCAACCATCGAGGCTGAACTTGCGATCGCCGACCTGCAAACCATTGAGAAGCGATTGCCTAAGCTGGAGAAAGAAGCCAAGCTCGATAAGACGCTCGGTCCACGCCTGGAGACTCTGCGCCAGGTCCACCAGGCCGTCGGAGCTGGTGAAGTGATTTCCTCCCGTGCCGACCTCATGGCGAAGGTGGACCACTTCTCCGACCTCCACCTGCTCACTGCCAAACCCGTCATCTACGTTTTCAACTCGGACGAGGCAACCCTCGGGGACGAATCGGCAAAGTCAAAGCTGGCAGGGCTGGTGGCACCCGCCACGGCTTTGTTCCTGGATGCCCAGATCGAGGTGGAGTTGACCGAGATCGATTCTGAGGAGAGGGCAGAACTCCTGGCATCTGTCGGACAGGATGAACCGGGTCTCAACTCGGTCATCCGGGCTGCTTACGAAACTCTCGGCCTACAGAGCTACCTCACCGGTGGAGAGAAGGAGGTCAGAGCGTGGACCATTGCCTCCGGCTCAACAGCCCCCGAAGCGGCAGGCGTCATCCACACCGACTTTCAGCGAGGTTTCATCGCAGCCGAGGTCGTCGACTATGACGATCTTGTCGCTGCTGGTTCGTGGGTAGCGGCTCGATCCCTGGGCCGGGTCCGGACCGAGGGCAAGGCTTATGAGATGCGTCCCGACGACGTGGTCGAGTTCCGGTTCAACGTCTAATAGGGGCCTCCGGGTTCATGCAATGTCCGGTTGATCGGACCGGGAAAGCCTGCTCGCCCGTGGTCTTCAGTCTCCCCTCTCGAGGATCCTTGTCACTTACCGGTCCGATTCGATAAGATGGCCCGGCTTACGAAGCCGAACGGGAGAGTCCCAGAAGGGACGCCGAAGGGGCAAATCCTCCACAATCTCTCAGGCGCTTGGACCGCTCGGACGAGGCAACGCTGAAGGTGATACTGACAGTGGGAGGGCAGCCGAAAAGGACCTAGATGCCCAACCCCAACGACACCTTTGCACATCGCCATATCGGGCTCGGTTCCGACGATGTGGCCAAGATGATGGCTACCGTCGGAGTCTCCTCGCTCGACGAGTTGATTGACCAGACGATTCCTGCCCCGATCCGGGATGAGACCCTCGACCTCCCGGCCGCCCTCAGTGAAATCGAAGTGGTGGGCCGTCTTCGCGATCTGGCTGACCTCAACCAGGTGGTGCCGTCGCTGATCGGGCTCGGTTATCACGACACCATTGTCCCACCCGTGATCCAGCGTAATGTCCTGGAGAATCCGGCGTGGTACACCGCGTATACCCCCTACCAAGCCGAAATCTCCCAGGGGCGCCTCGAGGCCCTGCTCAACTTCCAGACGGTGGTCACCGACCTCACCGGGCTCGAGGTGGCCAACGCCTCGCTCTTGGACGAGCCGACCGCCGCCGCCGAAGCAATGGCTATGTGTCGGCGGGTGGGCCGGTCAGACCGCGACGTCTTCTACCTGGACCCGGACTGCCATCCGTCCGCGATCGCGGTTGTTCGAACCAGAGCCGCGGCCGTCGGGGTTCAAGTCGAGCTTCTGTCTGAAGAGTCCGATCCTGAGGCGGCTTTCGGAGTTCTCCTCCAGTACCCGGGATCGTCGGGCCGGGTCGCCGACCAAAGTGAACTGGTGGAAAGGATGAAGGCTGGTGGCGCCGTCGTTGTCGTGGCGACGGATCTACTGGCCCTGACACTGCTAACCCCGCCAGGGGAGTGGGGGGCTGACATCGTTGTTGGAAGCGCCCAGCGCTTCGGAGTACCACTTGGCTACGGAGGGCCGCATGCCGGCTTTATCGCCTCGCGCGAATCGATGGTGCGAAACCTTCCCGGCCGCCTGGTCGGGGTCTCCACCGACGCCCGAGGTGCGATGGCTTATCGTCTGGCACTGCAAACCCGGGAACAGCACATCCGCCGGGAAAAGGCGACTTCGAACGTCTGCACCGCTCAGGTCCTGCTTGCCGTGATGGCAGGTCTCTATGCATGCTGGCATGGTCCGGACGGGCTGGCGGGCATCGCAACCGAGGTACACCGGTTGGCCACCGTTTTCGCTGGCTCACTGCGGGTCTCCGGATTCGGTTTAGTCAACGACACCTGGTTTGACACCGTGTCCGTGAGGGTCGACGGTTCCGCCGAAGAGATCAGGCAGGCTGTTCTAGCGGAAGGCTTCAATGTTGCTGCTGCCGGCGATGACATCGTCCGGGTCGCATTTGACGAAAAGTCAACTGACGAGACTGTTGCGGCGATTTTGCGGGGTTTCGGAGTCGCCGGTTCTCGCGATCCATTGGAGTCAGGCATTCCGGTCGGCTTGATGCGGCAGACTCCCTATCTCACACACCCTGTCTTCAGCAAACACCATTCCGAGCACGCGATGTTGCGTTATCTGCGACGACTGGCGGATCGCGACCTTGCCCTGGACCGAACCATGATTCCATTGGGGTCATGCACGATGAAGCTGAACGCCACCACGGAAATGGTGCCAATCAGCTGGGACGGGTTCGCCGGCATCCATCCGTACGCTCCAGTGGACCAGGCAGAAGGTTATATCACACTGATTCGTGAGCTCGAAGGTTATCTGGCCGAGGCAACCGGTTATGACCGGGTATCGATACAACCAAATGCCGGTTCGCAGGGAGAGTTGGCCGGACTCCTAGCCATCCGTGCGTTTCACAACTCCCGGGGGGAGGGCAACCGCAATGTCTGTCTGATACCGGCTTCGGCACACGGGACCAATGCGGCGTCGGCTGTAATGGCGGGGATGAAGGTTGTCGTTGTCAGGACCGATGCCGACGGGAACATCGATCTGTCCGACCTCGAAGCCCGATGCGAGGAGCACGCCGGCCGACTTGCGTGCGTGATGGTGACCTACCCTTCAACCCACGGGGTGTTCGAGGTCGGGATCCGTCAACTGTGTGAGCTCGTCCATTCGCACGGTGGTCAGGTCTATGTCGATGGGGCCAACCTCAACGCCCTGGTCGGGTTGTCCAAGCCCGGTGGATTTGGGGCGGACGTAAGTCATCTCAACCTCCATAAGACTTTTACCATCCCCCATGGTGGAGGCGGGCCTGGGGTCGGCCCGATCGGTGTGAAAGAGCATCTTGCACCATTTCTCCCCAATCACCCTCTTCTCGCCGAGGCCGGTCCCTCGACCGGTGTTGGCCCGATCTCGGGTGCCCCGTTTGGATCGGCGGGAATTCTCCCGATTCCTTATGCGTACGTGCGGCTCATGGGCGCCGATGGGCTCCGCCAGGCGACCAAAACTGCGATTCTGGCGGCGAATTACATCGCTCGCCGTCTCGACCCTTATTTCCCGGTGCTCTACAGCGGTGCCAACGGTCGCGTTGCCCATGAATGCATCCTCGATCTCCGTCAAACCACCAGCCGAACCGGTGTTTCCGCAGAAGATGTGGCCAAACGGCTCGCCGACTACGGGTTCCATGCCCCGACCCTGTCTTTTCCGGTTGTCGGCACGTTGATGGTCGAACCCACTGAGTCGGAAACCCTGGAAGAACTCGACAGATTCTGTGACGCAATGATCGCAATAAGTGGGGAGATCGACCGGGTCGCGAGCGGCGAGTGGCCACGTGATGACAATCCACTGGTGGCAGCACCACATACAGCGGTGGATCTGACGTCGGAGTGGAACCACCCCTACGACCGGGAGACAGCCGTATTCCCTATGCCCGAACTGCGGTTCGATAAATATTGGCCACCCGTGGGCCGGATAGACGGCGTTGGTGGCGACCGGAACCTGGTCTGTTCGTGCCCACCGCTGGATGCCTATCTTTGAATTCCACTTGACAATGATTGGATCAATGGGAAGGTTATGAAGAGCAAAGGTGCCTTTGGGATAATGCTGAATCGGGGTTCTGTAAGTGAAATTCAAAGGACAGGTCAAGATTCCTCAACTTGACTCTCCGGGCGTGCCCGCAGTCATTTTGATCGAAGATCCCCAGACCGAGCTTTTCGTCGAGGGCGAGAGCCTGGGCAGGTGGTCGCTCGCCGACGTTCGTGCCGAGCGTTTGATCGCAAGTGCTTTTTCACTCGATCTGGATGGTGACGAAGTGACCTTCATCGCCGACGATCCGATCAATTTTGCCTACGGCGGCGTCGATGAGATGGCCAAGGTTTGGGCGCGCTACAAAACCATGACGATGCCACGCCGCATGGTCGCTACCTCACGCTCTCGCAAGGGTACGAAGCCTTCCCGGATTGGAGACCTGAGGTCGGCGATTGAGGAGACTCTTTCCGGCCCGAGCTCGAAACCGGCCGCCTCCCCACCTGCTCAGTCCGAAAGGCCATTCGTCGCCGCGGATCCGATCCCTGATCCTGTAGCTCGTCCCGTCGAACCCGAAGCGGTGGTGAGCGATGCCGTCGAGACCGAAGCCACCGTTGAGCTCGAGGCTATCGAGATAGTTGAATCGGAGATACTGCAGCCGCCTGTCAACGAGTCGGAAACGCCAATAGGGAGAGTCGACGAGGAACCGACCGATGGAATGTCCGGCGAGGAGATGGTCGAGCCGGTTCCGGATCAGATTCCCACCAGGGCATCGAACCAGGAATCGGTCTTCAAAGACGTCGTCCCCTGGGCCGGGCAGGCAGTGGGGGAGCATGTCGGGAGCGAGGCCGGCGAGGTCGAACCGGAACCCGTTGAACCGGAGCCGGCACCGACGGTGGGATCACTCCCAATCGCCGCATCGGCCAACCTTGCGGACACTGCCGCGGACGAACCCATACTCGATTCGGGTCCAGCCCGCGATGTTCGAGAAGAGGCTTTGCCGGACGATGACGACCTGTCGGTCCCCTGGCTCGAGCCGGCTGCGGCTGGGCCGTCGGAGACTCCTCAGCCGATCGCGCCGCCAGTCGTGGTTGAGCGTGACCCACCACCTGCTCCCGAACCACCCCAGTATGTGGTTGACCTCGGTGCCTTTGAACAGGCTGAGAGGGCTGTTGCCCGGGTCGAACCCACCCCGCCTGAGGACCCTGACGAAATGGCTCTGGAACCGGCGATGGCCGCGACTAGTGAGCGAGGTGGGATCATGGGAGCGGTTCGCTCCGCTTTCGTTCGTAATCGTGACGTTCATGATCATGATTACGCGGCCGCCCCCGGCGGGATTGGAATCGTTCGCAACATCTGCACGCATTGCGGCCACATATCAATTGGGGTCGCCGAATAATTAGCTAGCCGCAGCCCACTCGTTACCGTGGCACCGTGAGCGTCATCCGACCCGTTGTTCTTTCCGGTGGATCCGGGAGTCGGCTATGGCCGCTTTCCCACGCAGGGGCCCCGAAACAGTTCCTTTCTCTCTTCGGTGACACGTCGTTATTCCGGTCGACCATTGATCGCGCTTCTTTGATTTCCGACCATCCTCCGATGGTTCTCACAGGCACCCGACACGATGAATTGGTCACCAGGGAAGCGCCACCGGAGTCCGTCATCGTTTTTGAGCCGGGACCGAGAAATACCGCTCCGGCGATAATTGCAGCCGCACTTGCGTCTCCACCAGAAGACATTTTGGTGATCCTCCCCGCCGATCATTTGATCAACGAACCTGCTGCATTTGTCGGGTCGGTGCAACAGGCGGTCAAAATCGCAGAGAATGGAGGCATCGTCACCCTTGGCGTTGTCCCGTCGAGAGCGGAAACCGGTTATGGGTGGATCAAGTTGGGGCCGGCCGGTGTTGATGGCGGCTTCGCGATCGACACGTTCGTGGAAAAACCCTCGAAGGTGGTGGCCGAGGCAATGCTAGCCAACGGCGACTGTCTGTGGAACTCGGGGGTGTTCATTGCCCGTGCCGGCGAGGTGATCTTCGCTGCGGACCAGTTCGCCCCTGAAACTCTCAATTCGGTTCGTGCATCGCTTCCGGCTGACACTTCGGGGCGGGTGTTCCTGGGAGGTGAGTTCCTGGCGGCAACCGCCAATTCCTTCGACAGGGCGGTGATGGAGCGAGTGCCCAACGGTTTTGTCGTTCCGTTGGACGCCGGTTGGAACGACGTGGGCTCGTGGATGTCGGTCTGGGAGAACGTCAGCCGGGATTCTTCTGGAAACGCGACGCAGGGACCTGTTGTCATCGTCGATTCCACCAATTCGCTCGTCTGGTCATCCGGTCGCCCGATTGCGGTGGTGGGCGTCGAGGGAGTCGTCGTCGTTGAGACCGGGGAAGGGATTCTCGTTGTCGCGATGGAGAGCGGCCAGCAGATTCGATCGGTGGTCGAGCAACTGAAGCAAAACTACGAGGAAGGAGATTGAGACGGTCGCTTGGCTTCCTAATCGTCATGTCAGCCTTCACGACCGCTTGTGTCGGCCGACCAGCCGAGGATGCCACCGGTGAAGAGATCTACATGCAGCTTTGCTCGAACTGCCATGGCGCCGATCTCTCAGGCGGGGTCGGTCCGGCGCTTGGCCCCGGTTCCAACGCGGCCGACCAGACGGATCAGTACCTGTTTGTCACGATTCACGACGGGCGAGGTCGTATGCCGTCGTTTAGCTCGTCGCTCGACGATGACCAGATAACCCGGCTGATCGAGTACCTGCGGGACGAGCAGTCGAAATGAGCGAGCTTCTCGAGGCATTGGAACTCCATCCGGTCAGGATTCCGATGCGTCATCCTTTTCGTAGGGTCGACCATCGGGAGGCAGTGCTGATAAAAGGGCCTGAGGGGTGGGGCGAGTTCTCACCCTTTCCTGATTATCCACCGCAAGTTACCGCCAGGTGGCTGGCTTCGGCTCTCGAATCCGCCTGCTCGCCCTTGCCGTCTCCGGTCCGCGAGCGAATACCGGTCAACGTGACAGTTCCGGTGGTCCCCCCCGAAACCGCAGCGGCCCTCGTCCGGGAATCCGGCGCCTCGACCGCGAAGGTGAAGGTGGGTGACCCGGGCACCACCATCGATGAAGACGAAGAACGGCTCGACGCAGTCGTCGATGCATTAGGCCCCGGCGGCCGCATCCGAATCGACGTGAACGCAGTGTGGACTCTCGAAGAGGCGACCAAGGCTCTCGAGCACCTTTCCAGATTCGACTTCGAGTATGTGGAGCAACCGGTGGCAACCATTGCCGAGATGGTCGAACTCCGTCGTCGTGTCGGGGTCCGACTTGCCGCCGACGAGCTCATACGTCTCAGCCCCAACCCGCTCGAGGTGACCGAACAGGGTGCCTGTGACGTCGTCATCGTGAAGGTACAGCCCATGGGTGGAGTTGCCCGCGTCATGAGTCTCATCAATCGTATCGATCTGCCGGTCGTTGTATCTTCGGCTCTGGAGACCTCGGTGGGTATATATGGCGGGTTGCTGGTTGCCTCCCTTATCGATGATCTTCCGTATGCATGTGGACTGGCAACTGTCTCGTTGCTGCAGGGGGATCCGACGCCACACCCTCTGGTCTCTGTCGACGGTTTCCTCGATGTGAGACGGGTCGAGCCCGAGCGGGTGCAACTGATGCGTTGGGCACCGGATCGCGAACTTGCAACGGAGATGATGCGAAGGCTTCGCTCGGCCGCCGAGCTCCTGACATGACCTATCCCAATCCGTCGACTGCGCTGGCCGCCGTCCTCGTCGATGAGATGATCAGGGGAGGCGTTCGTCGGGTCGTGGCATCTCCCGGATCCCGGTCCACGGCACTTCTACTGGCGTTTGCGGGTCGACCCGAGATCGATTTGAAGATGCACATCGATGAGAGGTCTGCCGCGTTTCGGGCGCTCGGCCTCTCTTTGGCCACCGGTGAGCCGGTGGCTGTGCTCACAACTTCGGGGAGTGCCGCAGCAAACCTCCTCCCCGCTGTCGTGGAAGCGGAACGCTCGATGATCCCGCTGGTCGTGATAACTGCCGATCGACCGGCCGTCATGGTGCGACGGCGGGTCAATCAAACGACGGACCATCTGGCGATTTTCAAGGGTTTTGCCCGAGCCCAGGTGGGCCTGGAAGCCCCTTCGGACGGCGTGGATGGAAACGCCGTGTGGCGCGATTCCGTCGCCCGAGCGGTCTCGTCTGCGGTGGGAGGCGAGAACCCGCCGGGACCGGTTCACTTGAACGTCCCATTCGAAGAGCCAACCCTGCCCGTCGGGGATGACGGGCGGTCCCGGTCTGCCCCGTACCAGTTCGAGTGTTCCGGAGCCGACGCCGGCCAGCCCTGGTTCATTCCACAGGAAGGGCCATCGATGGTGGTGCCGGAGTTGCCGGATCTGGGAGACCGGGTTTTGCTGGCGATCGGGCACGGCGATTTCGATGCTGCCCTCGTCGGCCAGGCCGCACGGACGACAGGAGTCGCCGTGCTCGCCACCTCCCGGTCAGGTGTCAGAGGTGGCGGAGTCGTCAACGGCTATCACCATGTCCTCGTCGATGGATTTCCGCTCGATCTCAATCCCACCGGGGTCATCGTGGTTGGGGACTTGAACCCTGCCGATCGAATCCTCGCTTCGATCCCGACCGGGGCGCCCGTGGTCCATGTCGATCGATGGGGGATATTCAGCGACCCGTTCGGATCCATGACGTTGGGGGTAAAGGGCACCCCTGACTCGGTCATTGCACTGGTGGGGCCGCAACGCGACGGGTGGTCGCAATCGTGGCTCGAAGCCGACTCCGTCATGCGTGCCTCGACACGCGCTTATCTGGATTCCCTCACTGAGCTCAGCGGTACCGGGTTGGCGTCAACCCTGGATTTGGTCGAGTGGGAAGCTTTGGTCGTCGCGTCCTCGCTCGCCGCCCGCGATGTCGACGCCCACCTCGAACGTCACGGCCCTGTCTTCTCCAATCGCGGTGTGTCCGGTATCGACGGTTTCGTGTCGACGGCGGTTGGCGTGGGCACGATCTACCGCCGTACCGTCGCCTACACCGGAGATCTCGCGTTTATCTACGACAGCAACGGGTTTCTCGGGGAGGATCTGCCTGGAATTGTCTTTCTGGTGATGGACAATAACGGCGGAGGGCTCTTTGATCTTTTGCCTCAGGCAAAGCTGGCACCCGACTTCGAGAGGCTCTTTGTAACGCCGCCGAACCGCCGACTCTCATTGCTCGCCGCCTTTCACGGTCTTTCCTATGTCGAGGCGGAGACTCCAGCGGACGTTTTGGCTGCGATCGAGTCCGGCTTTCTGGAGTCCGGCCCCACGGTGGTTCGCGTGGCCGTGGATCGTGACGGCGACGTCAGGGTCCGCCATGAACTCGACCGGCTAGCCCGTCAGACTCGATCCAACATCTAGGCCGAGAGCATCGATCATCGGCTGGAGCTTCCATCGGGTTTCCTCCAGTTCGGCGCCGGGCTCGGAGCCTGCCACGATGCCAGCACCGGAGTGCAGCGTCACACGCCGGCCCTGCACCAGCCCACAACGTAGCGCAAGCGCGAACTCGCAATTCCCTTCGGTGTCGAACCAGCCGACCGGACCGGAATAGCGCCCTCTGGTGTTGCCCTCGAGTCGCCGGATCAGATCCATCGCCGACGGGCGTGGCGTTCCGGCAACAGCTGCTGTGGGGTGCATCTGCGGGAGCAGGTCCGCAAACGACGTACCCGATTCCACTTTGCCGGTGAAGCTGGTTGCCAGGTGTTTGATTGTCCCGACGTCCAGCACTTCGCTCGGCTCTCGTTCGAAAGTCACACCCGAGAGGATCAGGGCGTCGGCAACGGAATCAGCTGCGATCAGATGTTCCTCTGCTATTTTCGCGGTGGATAGCCCGGCGTCACTGTGCATCGACGATCCAGCGAGGGGAGTTGATCGAAGAATGCCTGTGTCAAGGCTCAGTAAGAGTTCGGGGCTCGCTCCGACAAGGCCATCGACCACGAAGATGTGACATCCGTACTGTTGTTCCAGGAGCGATGCCGCAATCGCGTAAGGGTCAGGCGCTGCGTTCAGCCGGGCATTCAGATGTCTCGCCAGCACCACTTTTGACACCAGGCCCGACTCAATCGAATCGAGCACACAGTCGACCATCGCCCTCCATCCCTGGTCTTCGTATTCCTCGAGACTCCCGCCGGGGCTCGCCGGTGCGAACACGAATTGGCTCCCGGTCTCTTCGGGTATCACAACCACCGAACCGGCCTGTGCCGGATCGAAGGTGAACGAGGCAAAAGCGACGGTCCGGCCGCTCTCCTCCAATGAGCGGAGTGCCCGTTGATAACGATGAGGGCCGGTACCCGGGTCGACCCGTAGCACCCCACCCTTGCCGGCAATTGTGAGACCGGGTCGGCTCCACAAGGCGCTGTACGTGCTCATCGGCTCATAAGGGTAGAACCCCACCAGGGAATGAGATCCCGGTGAGATCGTGTGCCAGGGATTCGAACTGATCGATATCCCCGCTGACAGTGGCGTCGAGATCGCCGACCTCTGGCGCTGCGTGAATGGCCACCGCGCGCCGGGCCACGGCGCCGGCAGGGTCGATGATGGTAACGCCTTCCCCTACCACCTTCCTGATCGTTGGGAGGAGGAATGGAAAGTGGGTGCACCCCAGAACGACGACGTCAGCTCCGGACTCGAGCAACGGGTCGAGGTGAGTGCGCACCACGGCCTCCACGCCTGCCCCTTCGATCACGCCCGCCTCTACAGCATCTACCCACTCGGGAGCGGCTCTGGTGAGTACGCGGACATCGGCCGCGTACTCATCGATGAGGCTTGCGAACAACTGTCCTTGAAACGTGGCACGGGTCGCCAACACTGCAATCACTCCGGTCTGCGTCGCTGCCACGGCCGGCTTGATCGCCGGCTCCATTCCGACGAACGGTGTCGCCGGAAACTCTTCACGCAAACTCGTCAAGGCGGCAGCCGACGCGGTGTTGCATGCAATCAC
>DATDCF010000226.1:0-16199 GCA_036524475.1 Acidimicrobiia bacterium
GCAACCCATTCCCGCCATCCGATTTCTGTTGGAGCACGCTTCGCCATCCGCCGGCAACTCTAGATGGCGTTGGTCCGAACTTCGTTTCCGGATGGCCGCCTTCACTGAAATTGTTGCGTTATATCGTTAGGTTGACCCCTACATGGGCGAACCGCGACACCTCAAGCGTCAAGTACCCACATGGTTGGTCGGGCTCGCCATCGCGATAGTCGTCTTCGGAGTGGTCATCCTGGTGGCAAACCTGGTCGGTTATGGGGACGACCCCTCCATCGGGGCGTTGGGCGGCATCATCGCCGGCAGCTGAGATCGTGATCGCAGAGGACACGACAGCCCGCCGGAGGGCGTTGGTGGTGATCTCGGCGAGCCAACTACTCGCCCTGTCACTCTGGTTCAGTGCCACAGCCGTTGCCGGCCAACTGGTGGCCGAGTGGCACCTGACTCCCTCCGGACGGGCTGGATTGACCCTCGCTGTCCAACTCGGGTTTGTGGTCGGTGCAGTTGGCCTGGCGGTGCTCAATGTCGCAGACGTGGTTCCCAGCAGGCGACTCTTCCTGATCAGCTCGATCATCGGCGCGATCGTGAACCTCGGGTTACTCGCGGTGACTGCCGAAACATCCTGGGTTGCATTCACTCTCCGGTTCGCCACCGGTGCGGCCCTAGCCGGTGTGTACCCGTCGGGGCTCAAGGTGATGTCCGGCTGGTTCCAAAAAGGACGGGGCTTTGCCCTCGGACTACTGGTTGCCGCCGTGACCGTCGGTTCAGCCTCTCCCCATCTGATCGTCGGGCTCGGCGTCGATTGGGAAGTCGTTATCTGGGTCTCTTCAGGTCTCGCCCTCGTTGCCGGGGTGATGATGGCTCGAATGTCTGACGGGCCATATGAGGTTCCCGTCCAGCGATTTCGCTGGTCGCAAACTGCGGCCGTGGTGCGCAATCGGGGAGTTCGCTTGAGCACATTTGGATACCTCGGCCACATGTGGGAGCTCTACGGGATGTGGACGTGGATCGCCGCTTTCTTGATCGCATCATCCGAGGCCGCCGGCCAGAGCTATGGGTCGATACCCGTGCTCACCTTTGTGATTATTGCCTCCGGGGGGTTGACCGCTGCATGGGCCGGATCCCTGGCAGACAGGATGGGCCGTACCCGTATCGCCGCCGCCGCCATGGCCATTTCTGGTTCGTGTGCGCTCCTCACGCCGATCATCTTCGGCACTTCGCCGTTTGTGGTGCTCCCGATCCTTCTCATCTGGGGAATGACGATTGTCGCCGACAGTGCCCAATTCTCCGCCCTGGTCACCGAGACCGCCCAGGACGAGATTCGCGGAACGGCTTTGACCCTTCAAACTGCGTTTGGGTTCCTGCTCACACTGGTGACGATAAGGGCGTTGCCTCTCATCGCCGACGCCTACACCTGGCGTTGGGCGTTTCCGCTCCTGGCCATCGGCCCTGCGCTCGGGGTCCTGGCGATGCGTCAGTTGGGCCGTAACCGCCAGCTGATCCGCTCATGATCCTTCCCCTCTGGGGAAGGTGGATCCGCCGCTTGGGGCGGTGACGGAAGGGGCGCTAAGATACCAACTCAAGCTTTGCGCGACCCTCTCACACCCCCTCCGGCCATTCCTAATCGGAATGGCCACCTCCCCCGTTCGGCTTCGCCTCCTGGGGAGGAGTCGTAATCATTCGGGGATTTCGTCTCCGTTGCAGTCGATCCCATCCTCCGGGCGATAGAGAGCGAAGAAGGTGTCGATAACCCTGCGGCCATCCGAGTAGATCCGCTCCCGGTCGGTCTCGACATATGTGCACTGGTTCCGATCCGAGGATCGGGAGGCCACCTGGTTGGCTTCGATGTTCTTGGTGGAGTACATACTGACTGTGATCGACGTGCCGGTGTAAGACGTCCATATCAGTACCGGGTACTCGGTGGTGTTCTCGATCTTGAGGTCGGGTGCTGGACTCGAGATGGTGGCTTCTCTCCCGTAAGGGTATCTGGAGAAGTAGAGCGAATGTGCTTGATACTCACGAAAGTCGAGGCCGGCGAAGTAGGCGGCATTGAAAATCGTCGTCGCGAATTGGGAAACGCCACCTCCTATCTCGGGAGTCAACCGTCCTTCCCGAATTGCTCCGGCCGGGAGGAATCCCTTCTCGATCGTTCGTGGCCCGACATAGGCGTTGAGTGAGAGGACTTCACCTGGCACCAGGTAGTAGCCACGGACGATGTCGGCCATTCGCTGGATGTTTTGGACCCGGTTCTCACAACAGCTGTGCGGAGTGGTGAACGTCGAGACCCGCGAGGTGATCAGACTGCCGTCATACCAGGCAGTCAGGACCGGGTCGGTTTCGGGCTTGGCCCCCACATTGAACGGGCCCTCGGCTCCACCGAGGATCGCCTCCGCAAGAGTGGCGGCGGTCGTCGGATCGCAGCAAATCTCACCGGCGGACCCGGGTGTAGCCACGGTGACACTTTCACCGCTGACCGTGAACGTGGGAGTTACCGCGTCACCCACAGGCTCGGGGTAGAGCTCCTCGATTGTCGATTGGAGCCGGTCGATGTCGAATCTGGGGACCAGAGTCCCTGCGGATACGTCGGCAATGATCAGCTGGCGGAGAGTGACCGGGGTCAGGTCACGACTGATTCCGTTGACGAGAATAGTTGCGCCACTTCTGGTTGTTTCGTTCACCGAGTCGGCCACCTGTGCCGATTCAGTATCGGTCACATCGGGGGGTACAGGGATGGATCGCGTGGCTATGCGGATGTCGTCCTGATCGGGCTGGATCTCCGATATCCGGACCACGAGGTCGTCGATGTCGGCGACCAGGCCATCCGAACCAATCGTCGCAACGAGAAGTCCGTCTCCCGTCATCTCCAGATCAGGTTCCACGGGATTGGAGAACTTGAGGGCCGGGGAGGCGGCAAGGACGCTCCAGGCACGATCTGCGTCGAAGGTGGTCGGGTCGGTCACTGCCACCGGCGTGAACGGCGTGCTGACCCACGACGCGAACTGGTCGAGGACGCCGCCCCTGTGCCTCGCCTGCAGGATGTCGTTTTCGGCAATGTCGGCGCGGAACTCGAATCCCAGTTCTTCGAGCTGGAACGAGACCTCTCCGTTGGGCGTATCGATTGAAACCACGTTGGAAAGGAGCTCGGCCTCCCTTAGGGCCACGGCCATGCGGACCGTCTCCCGGTCGACTCCATCGAGGTTCTCGCCGGCGAATACCACGTTCCCGGCCACCGTGGAATTTGAGGCTGCGACGTGGTCGTACCAGGCGTAGCCGCCTGCTGCGAGGGCGGCGAAGATCGTGACGCCTATGACATAGAGCGGTATGCGGGAGGAGAGGTGGGAGGCCAAATCGACTGACATGGTATTGGATTCGGAGCCATTTGCTGGTGCAGGGTTTGGCGAATTAATGACGGTTCCTCATGAACAGAGTTCAACAGCAGGCAGATCAACAACATATGGCCTGGTTGGCGCGTTCGTTTGGCCGCCCCAACTACGCGCCACTGGCATCTGACGATCTCGCTGCACTGTTTGGTTCCGCCGAACTGGTCGCCAAGTATCCCGGCACCCATCTGTTCAAGGAAGACGAACCGGCTACAGCCGCATATCTCATCGAAGCGGGAGAGGTGGAGATCTACCGTGGCTCGGACGCCGATCGGAGAGTCTTGTCCCGGGCCGGGCCTGGCGCCATGCTGGGCGACATCGCGATGTTCCGCAATCGTTCATACCAGTCGTCTGCGCAGGCGGTCGCCAGGGTCCGTGCCTACAGATTCGACCGTGCACGGGTGCTTCCCGATCTGGCGAGACATCCGGCGATCTGCATGCGCTGGCTGATCGCGGGTATCGGTCAACTCGAAGACACCCAACGCAGGGTGATCCGGTTGATGCACAAGACCGTCCTCGGCCAGGTCGCCGACCTCCTCCTCGAAGAAGCAGACAAGACCGGTGAGGTTCACCTCTCCCAGTCCACTATCGCAACATTGCTCGGGGTCAGCCGACAGTCCGTTAACGAAGCGCTGGGACGATTGCGCGATCAACGACTCGTCGAGACCGGGTATCGCCACATCAGGGTTCTCGACTCCGTGAGGCTCGAAGTCATTGCCAACGGATGACCCAATACGAAATGAGGGCAAACCCTTGACTCAAATCGATAGTTTCGGATAGGATGGATTCCAGCCTTCGGGCTTGAGCCGATGTTTCGGAATGCTGATCGAGATTGCCCCGATTGCACCCGCAACCCCGGTTTCAAAAACTGAAGATTTCGATTGGAGTCATGCTGACGCGTCTGTTAGTGTGTCTCTTTCTTGCGTTACCATCTAATCCGCATTTCCAAGGAGGCACCTCTTGGCTTCGCGCGTGGCTGAGCGCTTTTCTTTCGGGAAAATCCCGGAAGTTCTGCCGCTGCCTGATCTACTTGCCGTTCAACATGAGTCTTTCAAATGGTTCCTCGACGAGGGATTAAG
This sequence comes from Acidimicrobiia bacterium, assembly GCA_036524475.1. Taxonomy (GTDB): domain Bacteria; phylum Actinomycetota; class Acidimicrobiia; order Spongiisociales; family ZC4RG35; genus MA-ANB-1. The sequence continues at coordinate 4,454 of DATDCF010000226.1, forward strand.
GGAGATTTTCGAAGAAATCAGTCCGATCGAGGACTTCACAGGTTCGCTTGCACTCGAGTTGACCGATCATCGTTTTGGCGACCCGCTCATGAGTCTCGAAGAGGCTAAAGAGCGTGATTCCAACTTTGCCCAACCCCTCTTCGTCACCGCTCGCTTCATGAACAAGCAGACGGGTGAGATCAAAGAGCAGCAGGTTTTCCTCGGAGACTTCCCGATCATGACCGACAAGGGAGTCTTCATCATCAACGGGACCGAGCGGGTCATCGTTTCCCAGCTGGTTCGCTCCCCGGGCATTTACTTCGACCGTTCGCCAGACAAGACATCCGATAAGGACATCTTCTCTTCAAAAATCATCCCCGGCCGTGGCGCCTGGCTCGAGTTCGACACCGACAAAAAGGACACTATCGGGGTTCGCGTCGACCGGAAGCGTCGTCAATATGTGACCTCGTTCCTCAAGGCACTGGGTATCGCCGAGACCGACGAAGAGATACTCGATTTGTTCGGGCACTCACAAGCGATCCAGAACACCGTCGAGAAGGACACCAACGCCACCAAAGAGGAGGCGCTGCTCGACCTGTACCGCAAGCTCCGTCCCGGTGAGCCCACGACTGTGGAATCTGCCCGCGGTTTGATACAGACCATGTTCCGCAACCCCAAGCGGTACGACCTCACCAGAGTCGGGCGATACAAAGTCGGACAGAAGTTCCTCGAGGAGGCAACCGGCGACTACCGGGCCGAGGGCCTGCAGATGCTTCGCGATGAAGACATCATCGACTCCATCAAGTATCTCGTCGCCCTTCATGCCGGCGAGTCGACCATCACCACCCATCTCGGCAACGAGATTCGGGTGGCGACCGACGACATCGACCACTTCGGCAACCGTCGCATCCGCACTGTCGGCGAGTTGGTGCAGAACCAGGTCAGAGTCGGCCTTTCCCGTCTCGAGCGTGTCGTCCGGGAGCGGATGACTACTCAGGACCCCGACGCGATCACCCCGCAGTCTTTGATCAACATTCGACCGGTAACGGCCTCGATCAAGGAGTTCTTCGGGACCAGCCAGCTGAGCCAGTTCATGGACCAGCCGAACCCGCTGGCGGGACTGACCCACCGTCGCCGCCTGTCTGCACTAGGCCCCGGGGGCCTTTCCCGTGAACGTGCTGGTTTCGAGGTTCGTGACGTCCACTCTTCCCACTACGGTCGGATGTGCCCGATCGAGACTCCGGAAGGCCCCAACATCGGTCTCATCGGTTCGCTGGCGTCATATGCCAGGGTGAACGAGTTCGGTTTCATCGAGACTCCGTACCGCCGTGTCGAAGCCGGCGTTGTCACCGCCAAAGTCGAATACCTGACCGCAACCGAAGAAGAGCGTTACGTCATCGCCCAGGCCAATGCCCCCCTCAAGGAAAACGGAGCGTTCGCCAATGAGCGAGTCCTGGTGCGTCGCGCCGGTGGCGAGGTGGAGTACGTCACTTCCAAGGCCGTCGACTACATGGACGTTTCACCAAAGCAGATCGTCTCGGTGTCCACCTCCTTGATTCCTTTCCTCGAACATGACGATGCCAACCGGGCCCTGATGGGTTCGAACATGCAGCGACAGGCGGTGCCCCTCCTCACTTCTGATGCCCCGTTAGTGGGTACCGGAGTCGAGGGTCGCGCAGCCAAAGACTCTGGAGACATGGTCATCTCCACGGTCGCCGGTGAAGTCGTCGAGGTGACCGGTGATGAGATCGTGGTCAAGGAAAGTGTTGCGAACAAGAAGCACACGTTCCCCCTCGACAAGTTCCGTCGGTCCAACCAGGGCACCTGCATGAACCACAAGCCCCTCGTCCGCGAAGGTGACATTGTCGATGTTGGTGATGTCCTCGCCGACGGGCCGTCGACCGACCAGGGTGAGCTAGCCCTCGGGCGCAACCTGCTGGTGGCATTCATGCCGTGGCAGGGACACAACTACGAGGACGCCATCATCATTTCGGAGCGTCTGGTCAAAGACGACGTTCTCACTTCGATTCACATCGAGGAGCACGAACTCGACGCTCGCGACACCAAACTCGGTGCCGAGGAGATCACTCGTGACATCCCCAATGTCCCCGAAGAGGTTCTCTCCAACCTCGACGAGGAAGGAATCATCAGGGTCGGCGCCGAAGTCGGTCCCGGTGACTATCTGGTTGGAAAGGTCACCCCGAAAGGCGAAACAGAGCTGACACCTGAAGAGCGTCTGCTCCGTGCCATTTTTGGTGAGAAGGCCCGCGAGGTTCGTGACACTTCATTGAAGGTGCCTCACGGTGAGACCGGTAAGGTCATCGCCGTCAAGGTGTTCCGCCGCAGCGAGGGGTTCGACCTGCCACCCGGTGTCAACGAGTTGGTCAGGATCTATGTCGCCCAACAGCGCAAGATCTCTGAAGGCGACAAGCTGGCCGGACGTCACGGGAACAAAGGCGTTATCTCCAAGGTCCTACCTGAAGAAGAGATGCCTTTCCTCGCCGACGGCACCCCCGTCGACATCATCCTCTCCCCGCTCGGTGTCCCCAGCCGGATGAACCTGGGCCAGGTCCTCGAAACCCATCTAGGTTGGGCAGCGGCCCAGGGATGGGAGCCGTTCACCGGCGATAGCCCAGCTAAAGGTGGCGCCAAGCCCTGGACCAAGACGGCAACACCGGTATTCGACGGCGCTCGTGAAGACGAGATCATGGCCGTCATCAAGAACGCACACCCCAACCGCGATGGGGAGCGTCTCGTCCAGAACGACGGCAAGGCCCAGCTTTACGACGGCCGTTCCGGAGAGCCTTTCGACACCCCGATCACGGTCGGATACATATACATGCTGAAACTGGTCCACCTGGTTGATGAGAAGATCCATGCCCGGTCGACCGGCCCCTACAGCATGATCACCCAGCAGCCACTCGGTGGTAAAGCCCAGTTCGGTGGTCAGCGCTTCGGTGAGATGGAAGTCTGGGCCCTGGAGGCTTACGGAGCGGCATATGCACTCCAGGAACTGCTCACGATCAAGTCTGACGATGTTCAGGGCAGGGTCAAAGTCTACGAAGCGATCGTCAAGGGAGACAACATTCCCGAACCGGGAATTCCAGAGTCGTTCCGGGTCTTGATCAAGGAGATGCAGAGCCTCTGCCTCAACGTCGAGATGCTCTCGGCGGGTGAGGAAGTGGAGCTCCGCGAACTCGAAGAAGACACCTACCGCTCGGTTGAGTCTCTGGGAATTGATTTGAGCCGGCCGGAGCGTCCCGATTCTGACTGAATCGCGACGTTCCCGGTACGGATACAGCGAGGCCGAATATGGAGGCCGAGCCAGTAGAGCGAGGCCGAATATGGAGGCCGAGCCATTAGAACGACAAAGGGATAACGGATAAAACATGGCGCAACAGCTATTCGACGAGCTAAAAATCGGCCTCGCATCCAGTGATCAGATCCGCACCTGGTCCTATGGAGAGGTAAAGAAGCCGGAGACGATCAACTACCGGACGCTTCGCCCCGAAAAAGAGGGCCTCTTCGACGAGCGCATTTTCGGGCCGCAACGGGACTGGGAGTGTTACTGCGGCAAGTACAAGAGGATTCGCTACAAGGGAATCATTTGTGAGCGTTGTGGCGTCGAAGTGACCCGTTCCAAGGTGCGCCGCGAGCGGATGGGCCACATCGAACTTGCTGCGCCTGTAACCCACATCTGGTTTTTCAAGGGTGTTCCCAGCCGTCTCGGCTACCTGCTCGACATGTCTCCCAAGGAACTCGAAAAGGTCATCTATTTCGCTGCCTACATCATCACCTCTGTCGATGATGAGAAGCGTCAGAAAGACCTGCCCGAACTCGAGGGAGCCCGCGACGACGAGATCGAAGCGGTTCGCTCCGAATTCGCCGAATGGCATGAGGTGCGTCTCGAAGCACTCGAAGACGAGTTGGAGCGGATGCAAGAAGGCGGCGCCAAGAGCCAGGAAATCAACGCTCGCCGCAAAGAAGTCGAACGGGAAATCAAGGACCGTGAAGAGCGCGCGAACCGTGAAGTCGAGTTGGTCGAAGACTCATTCGACACTTTCAGGACCTTCAAGCCCAAGGACCTCGTCGAGTCCGAGCAGTTGTGGCGCGAGATCTATTTCCGCTATGACGACTACTTCAACGGGGGCATGGGTGCGGAGGCAGTCAGAGATCTCCTGACCCATCTCGACCTCGATGCCGAGATGGAACTGCTCAACGAGAACCTCGACGCCAAGTCGGCCCAGAAGCGGCAGCGGGCCACCCAGCGGATGAAGGTCGTCAAGCCCTTCTGGGAGGGCCACAACCGTCCCGAGGACATGATTCTCGAGACCGTCCCGGTGATTCCACCCGACCTGCGCCCGATGGTGCAACTAGATGGTGGGCGTTTCGCCACATCCGATCTCAACGACCTCTATCGCCGTGTGATCAACCGCAACAACCGGTTGAAGCGCCTTCTCGACCTTGGGGCCCCCGAGATCATCGTCAACAACGAAAAGCGAATGCTTCAGGAAGCCGTCGACGCGCTGTTTGACAATGGTCGCCGCGGCCGTGCGGTGACCGGGCCGGGCAACCGCCCGCTCAAGTCGCTGTCCGACATGCTCAAGGGCAAGCAAGGGCGTTTTCGTCAGAACTTGCTAGGTAAGAGGGTTGACTACTCCGGCCGTTCCGTCATCGTTGTTGGGCCGTCGCTGAAGCTCCACCAATGTGGTCTGCCCAAGATCATGGCCCTCGAGTTGTTCAAGCCATTTGTTATGAAGCGTCTTGTCGATCTGGGCCTTGCCCAGAACATCAAGGCGGCCAAGCGAATGGTGGAACGCCAGCGTCCCCAGGTGTGGGATGTGCTTTCTGAGGTAATCCAGGAGCACCCTGTCCTACTCAACCGGGCCCCGACACTTCACCGTCTCGGGATCCAGGCTTTTGAGCCGGTGCTTGTCGAAGGCAAGGCGATTCAAATTCACCCGATGGTGTGTGAAGCTTTTAACGCCGACTTCGACGGAGACCAGATGGCCGTTCACCTGCCGCTCTCCTCGGAGGCGCAGGCTGAGGCACGGATCCTGATGCTCTCCTCGAACAACGTCCTGTCTCCGGCATCGGGTCGACCCATTGTCACCCCGGGCCAGGACATGGTTATCGGCGTGTTCTACCTGACGGAGTTTGTCGAGGACGCGCGCGGCGCCGGTCGTCGCTTCTCCGACATCGACGAGGCGATGATGGCCTACGAAATCGGCGAACTCGCCCTTCATTCCCCGATCAAAATGAGACTCGGTGAGATCGCCGGGGACCCGGTGAGGCACGCCGACCTCAATCCGACACTCCCTGGTTTGCTGGCCGAGGTGTCGCCCGATCCTGACGGTCTGACTGAAACCACTCTGGGACGTGCGCTGTTCAACCAGGTATTCCCGCTTGACTTCCCCTATATCGAATCCAGGATTATCAAGTCGGACATCAGGAAGTTGATCGAGACTGTCATTGAGCTCTATCCCCGTTCGGTAGTTGCTGAGGTTCTTGATGGAATCAAGGAACTCGGTTTCACATACTCGACGAAGGCCGGACTCTCAATTGGTCTCGAAGACGTCCACACCCCGCCCAACAAGGCCAAGATCCTCGAAGAATACGAGGAGCGGGCTGAGAAGGTCCAGGGTTTGTTCCAAAAGGGTGTTGTCACCGACGACGAGCGTCGTCAGGAACTCATCGAGATCTGGACGGAGGCTACCGAGAAGGTCACCGACGCCATGAAGGCGGGGTTGAAGACCGAAAAATTCAACTCGCTCGACATGATGGTCGGGTCCGGGGCCCGTGGGAACATGATGCAGGTCCGGCAGATCGCAGGTATGCGTGGTCTGGTGGCCAACCCCAAGGGTGACATCATTCCCCGCCCCATCATCTCCAACTTCCGCGAGGGGCTGTCGGTTCTCGAATACTTCATCTCAACTCACGGTGCCCGCAAGGGTCTCGCCGACACTGCTCTCCGTACTGCCGACTCGGGTTATTTGACCCGTCGTTTGGTCGATGTCTCCCAGGAGATGATCGTTCTCGAGGAAGACTGCGAGACCGACAAGGGAATAGTTGTAACGGTCATTGACGAGCGGGGCGCCAAAATCCGCAACCTGCGGTCCCGTCTCTACGGCCGGGTGCTCGCCGACGATCTCAAGGAAGAGACCGCCAAGGGTGGACATGCCCTGGTTGCGACAATCGACGACGAGAAGCTTCGCGCCGGAACGTTGATCGGCACCAAGGAACTCCTTGCTGTAGAAGGAGCGGATGTCGAGTCGGTTCGGGTCCGGTCGCCGCTGACCTGTGATACCCGCAATGGGGTCTGTCAGACCTGTTACGGGCTTTCTCTCGCTACCGGCAAGGTGGTCGAATTGGGTGAAGCCGTCGGAATCATGGCAGCCCAGTCGATCGGTGAACCGGGTACCCAATTGACGATGCGTACCTTCCACACAGGTGGTGTGGCCGGTGAGGACATCACCCACGGTTTGCCCAGAGTCGTCGAGCTCTTTGAGGCCCGTACCCCCAAGGGGAAGGCGGTGCTGTCGGAGGCCAAGGGCGTCGTTCGCCTCGTAGATGACGAAGACGGGCGCCGCGTCGTCGTCGACGCCGGCAAGGAAGAGATCTACGAATACAAGATCTCCAGGAAGACCAAGCTGCGCGCTGTCATCAAGGATGGCTCCGAGGTCGACGCCGGGACCCAGTTGACCGATGGGAACCTCGATCCTAAGGAAGTCCTCGAGATCCGGGGAGTCAGGGCGGCCCAGCAGTATCTGGTCGACCAGGTGCAGGAGGTCTACAAGTCGCAGGGTGTGGAGATCCACGACAAGCACATCGAGATCGTGGTGCGGCAGATGTTGCGCCGGGTGTTCGTGATCTCTCCCAACGACTCCGACTTCCTACCAGCAGCCCTGATCGACGATCAGCTCTTCCGTGACACCAACCGCGAGTTGGTGACTGCAGGTAAGGCCCCGGCGCAGGGTCGCCCTCAGTTGATGGGTATCACCAAGGCCTCGCTGGCCACGGATTCCTGGCTGTCGGCTGCTTCGTTTCAGGAGACCACCAAAGTCCTCACCGATGCTGCCATCCAGAGTCGTTCCGACTTCATGCGCGGCCTCAAGGAGAACGTGATCATCGGCAAGCTGATCCCGGCTGGCACGGGTTCACAGCAGTACCAATCGTTGCAACCGGTCCTCCCGGGTGCCACCACTGTCGAAAGCCTCGGCTTCCTCGGTGAGAGTTCCGGATCGTCCGACGATGAGGGGCTGCCCGAGAACCCGGCCGAGTGGCTCGCCAGCATTGGCGGCACCTACCAGGCCAAGCCCGACCCGGTCGAAGAAGAAGAGTAAAACCCGTTCCGACGGAACAATGTGCCAATAGTGGCACTTGTCGGATAAAGAACCAGAAAAGGACCGCCCGTCGGCGGTCCTTTTCCGTTGATTAGCCCTCCCGTCATCCGATACGAGGTCTGACCGGGATCAGAGCGTGTCTACACCCACCCATGACACGGTGATCGAGTCTCGTCGACATCGGACTCCGTGCCCTGGATAATACAGCACAATCGGCGATTAGACCTCGTCGAATTGGGCCTTCGATACCGTGCCTGGCCCTACTTGAGTCATCCCTGTCATTGGCCTCGGTCACAACCATCCGATCCAGGTGCAGATCTCCAATGCGACCTCACGGATGGGGCGGTCATTGGCCACCTGAGTATCGCCAAAACCAGTGCCGAGACCGTGACTGAACCATCGACGTGCCTCTTCGAGATCTTCGCTGCGACCGGCGGTAACAGCACTCCCGAGCCGGTCTTCAATCAACGAAAAGGGCACGGTCAGTTCGACCACCTTGATCGGGAAAGACAGCGCGGTGCGGATTGCAGCTTCGTCGTCGGCGTCACGCAGCGACCAGGCCATTACGAAGTGTCTGACGCCGACCTCCATGTAGCGGTCGACTATGGAAGCAAGATTGGCGGTCAACAATCCCAATGCCTCGCGCCGTTCGACTCCCGGAACTCCGAACCACCACAGCCAGTCCAGATCGATTGCAGCGTAGGTAGTTGCTGCGTCCTCGAGCAAGAACGCAATTTCCTCAACGACCGTCGACTTGCCGGATCCATACAATCCGCTGATAATGACGCCCCCGGCGGTGGACTTCGACATTGCGGGATCTTAAGCAGCGACTGAGCAGACGAGTCGACAACCGCCGCTTGAGGGGCCTGGTGATCGTCCGGCGCCAGGAATGGGATTGGTCGCTTCCGCGATTTGGTACTTGGTAACCAACAGCCGTAGAATCAACACTCGTTCGGGTATCCCCCCTTTTCGTGAGGGACTTCGCCTGGACCAGCCGGGCACTCGCGTGCCCGGTACGCAAAGTTTCACAACAGGAACGGTGCTTGGGCTGCGCCCGCATCGCTTTCTCGCGTAAGGAGAATAATGCCGACTATTGAGCAGCTTGTCCGACAGGGCAGGAAGCCGAAAGTTAAGAAGAGCAAGGCCATCGCCCTTGGCGGCGCCCCGCAACGTCGAGGCGTCTGCACCCGCGTCTATACCGTCACGCCCAAGAAGCCGAACTCCGCTCTCCGCAAAGTCTGCCGTGTCCGCCTCAGCAACGGCCAGGAAGTCACAGCGTATATTCCCGGTGAAGGCCACAACCTCCAGGAGCACAGCATGGTGCTCATCCGCGGCGGTCGTGTCCGCGACCTTCCCGGCGTTCGTTACAAAGTGATCCGCGGTGCCCTCGACGCTTCAGGCGTCAACGACCGCAAGCAGGCACGCTCCCGCTACGGATCGAAGAAGGACTAGCAGCCATGCGTCGCGCCCCAGCCCAGGTCCGCACCATCGAGCCAGACCCTGTGTTTCGCAGCGTCCTGGTGAGCAAGGTGATCAACAAGGTTCTCCTGCAAGGGAAGAAGGGCACCGCCCGCACCATCGTCTACGAAGCACTCGAGACCGTGGAGAAGCGGACCGGACAGGATCCCAGTGTCGTTTTGAAGCGAGCCGTCGACAATATCCGGCCGCAGCTCGAGGTTCGCTCCCGCCGTGTCGGTGGATCGAACTACCAGGTGCCGATCGACGTTTCCAGCCGCCGCCAGGAAACCTTGGCTGTTCGCTGGTTGGTCAATTTCGCACGGAAGCGGCGTGAGCCCACCATGGCCCTGCGCCTCGCCAATGAGATTTTGGACGCATCGAATAACACCGGTGCGGCCATCAAGAGAAAAGAAGACGTCCACAAGATGGCGGAGTCCAACAAGGCCTTCGCTCATTACCGCTGGTAGTGCGTACCTGAAGCGACGCATTGGAGTTCGCGAGAGAAGTCCAGCCAGCTAATCAACAAATAGTTTTTCCCGCAAAGTTCCAAGCAGGCGGGCCTCACTTTCCGAAGAGGCCCGAACCGCCGGAGCAGGGCCTGACAAATACATAACGAATCGGAGTAAAAGAAGAAGATGAGCAACGAGAACGGTGCCCTTTCACAACTGCGTGAAGTGCCGCTCAGCCGAACCCGGAATATCGGGATCATGGCTCATATCGACGCGGGCAAAACGACCCTCACCGAGCGCATTCTCTATTACACCGGCCGTAACTACAAGATCGGTGAGGTCCACGAAGGCGCCGCCACCATGGACTGGATGGAGCAGGAGCAGGAGCGTGGCATCACGATCACGTCCGCTGCCACCACCTGTATCTGGCACGAGCACCTCATCAACATCATCGACACCCCGGGCCACGTCGACTTCACTGTTGAGGTCGAGAGATCTTTGCGTGTCCTTGATGGCGCCGTCGCTGTTTTCGATGGGGTAGCCGGCGTCGAGCCCCAGTCGGAAACAGTATGGCGACAGGCTGACCGATACGGCGTACCGCGGATCTGTTTCATCAACAAACTCGACCGCACCGGCGCCGACTTCTACTTCGATGTCGATTCAATCGTCGAGCGTCTTGGCGCCAATCCACTGGTCATGCAACTTCCCATTGGCACCGAGGCCGACTTCGTTGGAGTCGTCGATCTCGTAGAGATGGAAGCCCACATCTGGAAGGGCGACGACGGCAAGCACTGGGACACTGCCGAGATCCCGGCCGACCTCGCCAACAAGGCTGCCGAGTATCGGGAAAAGATTCTCGAAGCCGCGGCGGAGACTTCCGAAGAGCTACTCGAGGCTTACCTGGGGACTGGCGACCTCAACGTAGCCCAACTCAAAGCGGGTGTCCGCGCCGGGACTCTTGCCGGCTCGTTCAATCCCGTCTTCTGCGGCTCGGCCTTCAAGAACAAAGGTGTCCAACTCCTTCTCGACGCCGTAATCGACTACCTCCCGTCTCCGGTTGACCTGCCCGCGATCGATGGGTTCAAGCCCGGCGACGAAGAGGTCGAAATCCTTCGTAACGCCGACGATTCCGAGCCATTCTCGGCACTTGCGTTCAAGATCATGACCGACCCCCATGTGGGGAAACTCACCTACTTTCGGGTGTATTCCGGGCATGCAGCAAAGGGTGACACTGTTCTCAACACGGTGACCGGCAAGAAAGAACGCCTCGGGCGAATCCTCCGCATGCATGCCAACTCGCGCGAAGACATCGACAATATCTTTTCCGGTGACATCGTCGCCGGAATCGGATTCAAGAACACCACGACCGGTGACACCCTGTCAGCTGTGGACTCCCCGGTGCAACTGGAGTCGATGGAATTCCCGGCACCGGTCATTTCGGTCGCAATCGAGCCTAAGACCAAGTCGGATGACGAGAGGCTCTCCGAGTCTTTGCACCGGCTCTCCGAAGAAGACCCAACATTTTTGGTGCGAACCGACGAGGAGACCGGACAGACCATTATCTCGGGAATGGGTGAGCTCCACCTGGAAATCCTCGTCGACCGTTTGCTCCGGGAATTCAAGGTCGACGCAACCGTCGGTACACCGCAGGTCGCCTATCGGGAGACCATCCGTCGTGCGATCGAGAAGATCAGTTATCGCCACGTGAAGCAGACGGGTGGAAAAGGCCAATACGGCCATGTCGTCATCGACCTCGAGCCCACCGGGCCTGGCGGCGGCTATGAGTTCATCGACAACATCAAGGGTGGCAAGATCCCCCGCGAGTACATTCCGTCCGTTGACGCCGGTATCGAGGAGGCCCTGGATCAGGGAATTCTCGCCGGGTATCCCCTTGTCGACGTTCGCGCAGTGCTCCAAGACGGGTCCTACCACGACGTCGACTCCTCCGAAATGGCGTTCAAAATCGCCGGGTCGATGGCCTTGCAGGACGCGGCTCGTAAGGCTGGCGTCAAACTCCTCGAACCGGTTATGGATGTCGAGGTGACCACCCCCGAGGATTACATGGGCGACGTGATCGGCGACCTCAACTCCCGTCGGGGCAAGGTCGAGGGAATGACCCAACGCGGTAACAGCCAGGTGATCAAGGCCCAAGTACCGATGTCGGAGATGTTTGGGTACGCCACAGACCTGCGGTCAAAGACCCAGGGGCGCGCCACCTATTCAATGCAATTCAATTCGTATCAGGACGTCCCTGAGTCGATTGCCGCCGAGATCGTGGCGGTTCGACGGGGCGAAGCGTGATGAGGATCACTGCCTGATGAGATCAGGTTTGGCCCGATGAAATCGGGCCAGCGTAAGTAGTAAGTAGAGACAAGGAAGGACCAGAGGATGGCTAAGGCGAAGTTTGAGCGGAATAAGCCGCATGTGAATGTTGGGACTATGGGTCATATTGATCATGGGAAGACGACGTTGACTGCTGCGATTACGAAGGTGTTGTCGGACCGGGTTGGTGGTTCG
>DATDCF010000227.1:0-7823 GCA_036524475.1 Acidimicrobiia bacterium
CTGTCCAGGGAACAGCCCCCTCGGTGAGTTCGCGGGTGAACCGATAGCGCGCAGCGACCCTCGGCGCATCGGACGAGTCGGTCAGAGCAACGATTCCCAGGTTGGCCCCTGTCATTTCGGGTAGAGATTCCCAACTCACGATTTCGTTGTGATCGAGCTCCGGCAGCTTCGAGTACCAGGCCGGCATCTTGGCGTTTTCGTTGATTTGAGTCTTCCATCGTTCCGCCGCCGTGCCGGAAAGTGGACCGCCCCCGTAAATGATCGTCGCCCGACCGGTGAGAGCCGTGGCGATATCGCTGGCGAGTGTCCAAGCGTTCGAATTCTCAGCCGTCGCCCGGTCAGCGTGGTCGGCGGCCTCGAGCAGTTCCGACTTGGCACTCTCCCCGCGCACAATGCGAAGCCCTGCTCCAACGAGATATCCGAGCGCGGCCCGGGGCTGAATCCCCGAGGGGACCATCACCAGAGGCCAGGAATTCTGTTGTGCCATGGCTGCCAATTGACCACCCGTGGTAACGGCAGTGATAGGAAGGCCGCGACTCTGGGCATCCTTCGCCACCGACAGGGTTTCCTCGGTGTTCCCCGAATAGCTGACGACAACCACAGCTGGTCGGACCCGATCGACCCAGTCCGGCAACGGCCCATAGTCCTTGTGGGCTGTGATCCTGGTGGGGGTGTCGATGGCAAGGCACTCCATGTAGTTCCCGGCGATGCCGGAGCCACCCATGCCGGCGAAGACGATCTCCGAGTGCGTCCCATTGCTCGGAATGACCGCTCCCGACGCCCAACGAAGCTGATTGCCCAGGGATTGAATCATTTCCAACATGTCAGGCATCGTGTTCCTCCGGGCTGTCGAGAAGCATTACAGGGATCCCATTCTCGACCGGATACCTCCGGCCACAGTCCTGACACTCCAACTCCGACGCCTCCTCGTGTTCGATAAGGGATCCACGATCTGCGGGGCAGACCAGGACTTGTGAGAGAAGAGGGTCGAGGAGGCTCATGTTTCGAACTCAATGATGGCGGCAATTTTTTCTACTGCCGAATCGACTCGTTCCTGATCGCGTGCTTCCACATTGACCCGGAGCAACGGCTCCGTATTCGATGCACGCACATTGAACCAGAAGTCGCCTGCGTCGACAGACAGCCCATCGAGGCGATCGATCGACGCGTCGGCGAATTCCTCTTCGATGCGAGCCAGAGCGTCTTCCTGGCTATCGACGCGGTAGTTGACCTCACCGGACCCGGCGTATCTCTCCACCTCCTGTCGGAGGACCGAAAGAGGCTTCTCTGATGAAGTGAGTACTCGAAGCACAAAGAGCATCGCTAGAACCCCGGAATCGGCGCGATAGTTATCGGCGAAGTAATAGTGACCGCTGTGTTCGCCCCCAAAGATGGCGCCGGTGTCGGCCATGATCTTCTTGATGAAGGAATGCCCGACTCTGGTCCGAACCGGTGTCCCACCGTGTTCTGCGACGATCTCCGAAACCGCCCTGCTCGTGATCAGGTTGTGGACTATCGACGCTCCGGGGTTGACTTCGAGGACCGACCTCGCAACAAGTGCGGTGATGGTGCTACCGGGCAGTGGGCTTCCTTGATCGTCGATGAAGAACGCCCGGTCGGCATCGCCATCGAAAGCAACTCCGAGGTCGAATTTCTGATCGGCCATCAGGTCCAGTAGGTCGGCGAGGTTTTCCTCCTGCAGGGGATCGGCAGGATGGTTCGGAAATGTCCCGTCGGGTTCGAGGTAGAGACCGGTGAGTTGGGCATCGATCCGTTCGAAGACCCGCTCGATCACGATCCCGGCCATCCCATTGCCTCCGTCGACTGCCACTTTCAGCGGACCGACCGATGAAGAGGGGACAACGTTGAAGATGTGTTCCAGGTAACCGGGAACCGGGTCAAACTGCACGACACTCCCGTGGTCGGCGATCGGCGGGAGAAAGTCGATGACAGCCTGTCGGATCTGGTCGAGCCCCGTGTCCTCACCGACGGGAAGGGCCCCTGCCCTGCATACTTTCAATCCGTTGTACTCAGCAGGGTTGTGGGACGCAGTGACGACCGCTCCTGCCATGTCATGGCTGCCTGAGTAGTAGTAGAGGACATCCGTGGGTATCTCTCCAAGGTCGATCACACTCCCCCCGGCGGCGAGGATCCCGTCGATCAGCGAGTCTGCCAATTCCAACGAGCTCTCCCGACAGTCTCGGCCCACGGCGAATCGATCGGTGTCGAGTACCCCGGCCAAGCTGGAGCCAATCCGGAAATAGAGTTCGGAGTCGATTTCGCCGGTATCGGTCCGGCCACGTATGTCATAGGCCTTGAAGACCGCATCGGGATTCATGGCCCCAATCCTAGAGGTCGGCTATCGACTGAGCACACCTACAATCTGGCGGTCCCATGGCCCCGACCTTTTCCGTAGTTGTCCCTGTCTACAACGAGGCAGACTTCATTCCGACCGCGCTTCCGATGCTGGTAGCCGAGATGGAAACTCTCGACGTTCGCTATGAGATCCTCATCGTCGAGAACGGTTCGGACGACGGCACCGCAGACGTGGCCCGATCGATCGCCTCCGAATCGGTCCTGGTGCTGTCACTCTCCAGACCCGACTATGGCTCTGCCATGCATCACGGCTTCTCAAAAGCGACCGGGGATTGGGTCGTCAACTTCGACATCGACTACTTCTCAGCCAACTTCCTCAACAAAGTCCTTGGCATCGGAGACGCCGACCTCGTAATCGCTTCGAAACGAGACCCTGAATCCGAAGACCGCCGCCCACTGATGCGCCGTCTCGCCACGCGAGTCTTCAACCTCCTGCTTCGAGGGATCCTCAACTCGGGGGTGTCGGACACGCATGGGATGAAAGCATTCCGCAAGGAGTTGATCACCGACCTGAACGACACTGTGGTCAGCCGTCAGGACCTATTCGACACCGAACTCGTGATCAGAGCGGAGCGGGCCGGTTACAAAATCGTAGAAGTCCCTGTCGTCATAGAAGAGATGCGCACGGCGCGATCCTCCCTGATCAAGCGGGTTCCCCGGACTGTTCGAGGGTTGTTTCGGATTCGGAAGCGTCTGAAGGATCCGACCGGCGAGTGACGACTCCGACAACGCCAACCACCACCAACGCCATCAGACCCAGAATGGTGAGTATTTTCCCGACCGACTCCGGCCAGGTGTCGTTGAACGAGATAACAACATCTTCCTGGGTGGGCACGACCACCATGAGCGAAGGCGTTGCACGCCAAGGCCCATCGGCGCCTTCCGCTTGCCAATTGGGGAAGTAGGAGACTTTCACCAGGTGGGGAATCCCAACCGCTTCGGTGTGGAACGAGATCCTGTGGTCCTCTATGGAAATTTCGGTGACCGCACCTTCCGGGACACCGGTGGGGACCGCATCCCGCTCATCGACATGCTCGATGCGCTTCCAATCTTCCGGTCCATCGGACACGACCCACTGGTCGAGTTTGTCGACATCGTCGTACCAGGCCAGAGCCATATCGTGAAAGCTCGGAAGGGGCTCGCCATCGGCCCCGGTGACGGTCTCGGACCCAACCAAGGCGGCGAGTAAACCCCGCTCCGGGACCTCGTAGACCGAGGGGACAAACTGCGCAGCTTCGACCAACTGTGTTTCAGGGAGCTTGAAGATACCGAACGGGCCTGAGGTGGCTATCCGCTCCATTTCGGGCATCGAGTCGGCCTTCTCTCCTGCCTCGGGCGTTATGTTCACGTAGTAATCGACCCCGTAGACGTCGAGGTGCCGCAAACCACGGTCCATGGCGAAGTTGTCGTAGTTGAGGCCGGGAATGGGATTAGAGGCCTGCAGTGACATCTCCGAGGAGTTGATGAAGTGAAACGGAGTGGTCAGAGACGACTCGAAATAGAGGCCCTCCATCGATTGGTGGGTTCCCTCGGTCCAGAATGGAATCAACATCGGTGACATCGGGGTCCCGTAGACATTCCACTCAGAATTACCCTCCCATTGCACCCGGCCCTCGGGGAGGGTCTCGATCTCGGCCATAAGAGCTTCATACTCGGGCCACGGCTCCTTCGCCTCATAACCCTCGTAGTTCCACTTCGCCCATCCGTCGACGAAGGTCACACCGGACAGGGCGCCGAGAGCGATCACAGAGGATGCAAAGAACACGAGAAGGTTCCGGGTGGCGATCGACTCTCCCCACCAGAATGAAGCCAGGACCAGGGCCAGTCCACCGGCAGCAAAGATGAGCCAGGCGAATTCAGGGAAGTCGGTCGAGTCGGCGACCAATCCCGATCCCACTGCAGCAATGGCGATGATCAAGAGACGGGTCCAGTTCGCCGATGCCCGTGACGGGAGCCGTCGACTTGCCCACACCACGGTCGCCCCTACTGCGACGGCCGCAAAAAACGACAAGCCGAAGTACCAGTACGGGAGCAGCCTCCCATTCCACAGTTTCCACCGCTCGCCCCCGAAGAAGCCCGGAAGGATCTCGGGCAGCAAAGTCGGCAATGGGTAGTAGATGACGGGTAGCAGGGTGGCCGCTATCAGCGGAGCGGCGCTACGGGACCGGCGCAGCGCATAAATCCCGCCGGGGATAGCGAGAGGTATCAGCAACCACACTTCGACAGGGAAGAGCTCTTCGAGTCGGGTCAGCGGGGTCCATCCCATATCCGAAGTGAGACCAATTCGTGCCAGAAGGGGAAGAGCCCAAACCGCTGCAATCGAAAACCCCCAGACCCAAATCGCCACGGTGCGGAGGGCGCTCTTGTTCCACCTGACGACGAACAGAGAGGCAAAAATTACGACGATGGTCGTCAGAATGTGGCTGAGCGCGGTTAGCGCCAGGAACAACGCCGCCCACTTCATGTACTTTCGGTCCTCGCGCACACCCTTGACCAGGAAACCCAGGTAGACCAGGGAGAGGGCGAAGGACCATGAGTAGGAGAATTCACCGGCCAGAGACGAGGCAATGTTCCCGCCGTAGATATTGAAGCTCTCCATAAAGGCGAAAACCGCCGCCGAACCGGCAGCGATCACCGAAACGATGCGGGAAAGGCGAATCGATCTCGAATGGAAGTAGGCGGCAAACGGCAGACCAACCAGCCCGGCCACCGTGACCAGTTTGAAGGCCACCCCGTATGGAAGTACAAGATCGAGGAGGACGATGGTCAGCGACGGGAGCGGGAAGTAGAAGTAGAAGGCGGGAAAGCCGGCGAACCAGTCGTTCGACCATCCCATGATTCGGCCGGCGGGGAGCAGATTGTCACGGAGATAGGCAGGCCCGAAGACATGGGCACCCATATCGCCACCGGTGGGGGTCGTCGACGACAGCACCAACCAGGGGTTGAGAATCAACAGGATGACTATCGAAACACCGATGATTGTGAGAATGGCGGGCCAGCCAATCGGCGTCCGCCTTACGGTTGGGAGATTCACGTTTTTTGGTCGCGAACCATCTCCAGGATCTGGCTCAGGTCGAGCTCTTGCCCACCCTGATTCCACCATTTCTCCTCGCAACGGTGACAGGAGAAGAATTGGACACGCGCCCCGTCGGGGAGCACTTGTTCGATTTCGATGACATCAGGTGTTGAGCACTGGGGGCAGTCCATTGGCTCCGTCCTCGGATAGGTAGGGGATACTGTAAATGCGAGTCGCCCTTACACCAACGACTCCTCGTCTAGAAGCCGCCCGACGTAACGACTCCTCCGCTTACCGTTCTCGGTCCAATAGGCATACCAGTAGGGACCATGGGGACACTTGGTGCAACCACGCTTCCCGCACCGGACCGTTTGTTGGCGAAGGTGGACCTCGGGGTCCTTGTCGACCTGCAGGGCGCCGCTCCTGTGGAGTTGGGCCTGGGTGAGGATCATCAGACGACGCAACTCGTGGTCGTCGAGTTCTTTTACCGCGTCCAGCAAATCGCGGTCTAGGGCCATCAGGCTACAGAGAGCGGTGCGAACAGTCTCGTCGACTGACGCCGATCGGTCAGCGTCCAACCCTGGGGTGGGGTCATCCGGTCGGCGTGATTGCCACACAGCGAGTAGCCGTAGGGTTCGGTCGGACCGGCGATTTCATCGAGCCATACCGCGCTGTCGTTGTAGGAAAATGTCATATGGGTCGACGCGGGTGACCCACAGCGAATACAGCTCAAAACCATTGGCCAAACGGTAGGTGTTGTGTGGTGTCTATTCAAGGATCAACGACAGAAAACATTGGATCAGGCCCACCTGACCACAGAGTCCCTAACCCGGCCTCGTCAACCACCATGGTCGACGGGACAACGTCGACATCGAGAGAACTCAACAGCTCTCGATTCGACTCCCAGGAGTATTCGACGAACCCGTCACGACCCAGGCGCGCGATCAAAGAATCCCGAACCGGCGAACAGTCCGCGCACGTCGATGACGAGAAGAAGTAGACCCCGGGAGCCAGCCCGCTCCTCTTTACGATGCGGTAAGGGGTACGGGAACGACGGCGAAGTGTCGAGACTACGAGAAATGCTGATACCACGACCACGACAACAAGGATGAGCCGAGCAGCAAAATCACTCGCTGCCAATGCGGACCCCACCGCTCAGCGCCAGGGCGGCACCCCAGCGGGTTAACCAAACAGGCACCAGTTCGCCGTCCGACACGATTGCCACACCGTCGAGCAAGCCACCATCGAGTGCGGTCTCGAACACCTCCCCGGGTCCGATAGAAATCGTGCTGGTAGCTGAGGAGTCCTTCAACTGGGTAAGGGTCACCTCAGCCGACTCGAGACCGACGTTGACGATCACCACAGCGGTCGAAGCCTCTGCCACATTGCCGGCCCCTGGAAGGAGCCAGTCAGAACCGGTGGTCGCCGTACCGTCGGTGATCGCAAGGGCTCCAGGGGCGCTGTAGCGGCCAAACACGGCAATCGGCGCCTCAGCGACGACACGGACCGCCATCGCCCCCTCCATGAGCGAGCTGAGGTCGATCACTTGCTGGCCACGCCCAACGACCACTCCGTCGAGAACCGCTTCCTCGAGTCCCTCAGGCCCATATACGTCGACCTGATACGCCACGTCTTCTGCGAGGGTCGAGACGATGACCAGGTCTCGCTGACCGGTGGAAAACCCCGGAGCGGCGAGGAGCCAACTCTCGGTCGGCGCCACCGGGCGCCATACCGCCGACTCGCCCTCGATATCTGCCCGGAGCGACGCCACGACACTTCCCCGGTCGGTATCCAGCGTCATCGACAACGATTCCCGCCCGGGAAGGACGTTCCCGATATCGATGATCACCGATGATCGGGGGGGAACGATGATGCCCTCCAACAATTCCGAAGCCTCCCTCCCCGATTCAGAGAAGGCGGTGATATCCACCAGTGCCTCGGTTGCATAGGGGTTCATCAGTTGGAGATGAAGGGCCGACCCCTCCAGGGTGTTGGCCCCACCGATGACAGTCTGCCGTTCCGGAATCCGAGAACAGGGGCCGGCACTCAGCGACGTCGAACCGATTGAGACCGTGGCTACAGCCGAGTCGCTTGTCGGGAATTCAACCAGGGCCGCAGCCTCCCCGACTGCGGAAATAGTTCCAACAGGTACCGTCACCGTGCCGGACTCGCCGGTCTCGAAACGCCCTGTTCCGGCGGTGGTGCCTCCGGCAAAAACCGTTACGAGACCTCCTCCGGCGACCGTGGAGGTTATGGCCAGATTGGTCGACCGACCCGCGCCCTCTTCGCTGGCACACACTGCGACGGGAGGCTCGGTCAGGCCCGGAGCTGGCTCGGGCTCAGGCGCCGGAAGAGACGGCGCCAATATCAGCGCAAGTCCAAGCGCGAAAACGATGATCGGGGACACCCACTTCATTTGGTCGCCCGTCCC
>DATDCF010000228.1:0-15012 GCA_036524475.1 Acidimicrobiia bacterium
GTTGGGAGCACCATCAGCAAGAGTGAATACAGGCCGAGCACCGCCAGAAACGCACCCAGCGAGAAAAGGACCGCGCCACCGATACCCATCCCTGCTTGTTTGCCCAGTTTTTTGGCAGGTTCGACCGTCTCTTGAAGGAGATACTCCTTCGACATCTCGATCAGATCGTTGAATTGTTGGGGAATCTCTTGGAAGTCTTTCATAATGCTCTCCACAAGGCTAACAAGCCGTGGACACAGTACCAGCAGAGGTTTAGGGTGACCGCTCGGTGAGCTACACACGCAGTCTGACTTCATTGGGGTCGAGGTATACCGCTCTTTGGGTTGGCCAGACTGTCAGCCAATTCGGTACCTATGTCGCGTTTCTGACCCTCCCCTTCCTGGTCGTGTATATCCAGAAGCAAAGTGGCTCCACCTCGATACTGGACGTCGCATTCACCTACGCATTAGAAAATATCCCGATCCTGCTCGTCGGGCTCCTCGGCGGCGTGCTCCTCGACCGCTGGCCACTCCGGCCAGTAATGATCGCTGCTGATCTGGTCCGGGCGAGCGCATTCTTCTATCTGGCAGCGAACCTCGATGGGTACGGAGTGACAACGGTCTTCGTGGTCGCGTTTCTCGTTGGGTCGATGACGACGATGTTCGATGGGGCCATGTATTCGATGATTCCGTCGATTGTTCCAGACCACGAGTTGGCCAGGGCAAATGCCTATATCTCGGCCAGCCAGCAAGCCAACTTCGCGTTAGGGCCTCTGGCCGCAGGGATCATGGCGGTCACCACGGGTAGCCCGGCGTTAGGCCTGATCATCAACGGACTGACGTTTGTGGTTTCGGCGATCTCGCTGAATTGGGTGGGCCGCGTCGGCCATCATCACAGCTCACGAGCCGATCGTCAGGGTTTTCTCACCGAAGCAGCAAACGGAATTCGTTACATCATGACCGAATCGAGACTGCGGGTCGTCACGTTCGCGTCGGCAATTCCCAACTTTGTAGTCGGCTTCGTCGAGGCCACTTTTGTCATCCTCGCCGCAGTCGTCTTCGAGACAGAGAACGACGCCCAAATCGGGATTCTGTTCGCCGCACTAGGCGTCGGTGGGGTGATCGGGGCACTCGTCGCTCCACGCGTGGTCGCCCGGATCGGCCTCGGGAAAACCCTAACCATCGGGATGTCGATCACCGGCGTCTGCCTTTTGGCCGTGATGTTCACCACGTTCGGTGTCGCCACCCTCGGACTCCAGGTCGGTTGGATGTTCGGTGTCTCCCTGGTCAACGTGCCTCTGGCCACCATCCGACAGCATTACTCCTCCGAAGCGATGCTGGGCCGCGTCGTCACGGCATCCCGGGCCATCGGGTGGGCGACGCTACCGCTCGGGGCCATGATCGGCGGCTGGCTGGGCGACAGTGAAAATGCCTATCCAGTGGTGGCCCGAACATTCCCGCTGCTCCTACTCGGGACCGCAATCTGGCTTTACACCACGGTGATTTGGAAGGACTCGTTCGGCCCGACCGTACGTGCCAATTCCGACTTGAACGTCCCCGCCGAAACGAACCCCTAGTCGGAGCTCCTGTCCTCTCCGGGCGCGGGATTAAAACTATGGCCCGGCCAGGGCCAGGCCATAGCTGCTCAAGCAGACGTTGTCACGGACAGGGGCGACATCGGGGTTGAAGTCGGAGAACATCCCATCCGGGTTGTCTTCTCATATCCCTAACTGAACTCACCGACGGGATAGATCTCGTCGGCAACAAGGCCATGGGCCTCCCGATGAACGGTGATTGCTGCGTCGGCACTATCGGCCTCGACCAGACAGAAGATCTTCCCCGCTGCCTCGTCGACCCAGTACTTCTTGTAGTCCACCCCGTAGGCACCCTGTGTCTCCAGGTCTTTTTGATGGGCGCCGGCGACATCGGCTGCCGCCACCCCGCCTTCGAGCGTATGTACGTCCATGAACAGTGGCATTAGACCCTCCTAGGCCATCGCCCCGTTGTGGGGCCTAGAAATGGAATGTACGAACCGGGGGGCGGAATGGCATCGGGGGAATTACCTATATTCGGCCGGCGCGCGGGAGGATGAGGGAGGAGTAAGCACTCTCGATGTGGCCCACCAAAACAAAGGGAACTGAAGCGGGAGTTTTGCTTTGCAAAACTCCAACGGCTCGGCCGAAGGCCGAGCCGCAGTGTCGGAGAGAGGACTCGAACCTCCACCAGGAAAACTCCCGACCAGGTCCTTAGCCTGGCGCGTCCATCCAATACAGGCGCCACTCCTTGGAGTGGCGCAAAGGCGCGAGGCCTGAATCTTCAGCGTTTTGTGTCGGAGAGAGGACTCGAACCTCCACCAGGAAAACTCCCGACCAGGTCCTTAGCCTGGCGCGTCTACCAATTCCGCCACTCCGACATTGAGGGCGTGTGAGATTTTATCGCCCTGTTAGCTCAAGGCGAAGGTAAGGGCGAAAGTACTCATCCCAAAAAGAACGCCAACGATCCAGGTCAACCGGTCGAGGTTGCGCTCGACAACGGTCGAACCGCCGAGATTGGACGTGCTCATCCCGCCACCAAACACATCAGTGAGCCCTCCACCTTTGCCTGAGTGGAGCAGCACGAGTGCAATGAGGCCCAGGGAGAGCAGGATGTGGATGACGATCAAGAGTGCTTGTGCAACAGCCATAGTTTCTTCATACCTAGAGAAGCCGCCCCGGGGTCGGAACGGCTATCCAAATTGTAACACCCGACCGGCTGTTGCCTAAACCCCGACGTCTCAATCCGGCTTTGTGGCCTGGGCGGCCACCGCGTCGGCCGCGGCGCGAGCTGCCTCCTCATCACCCAGGTAGCGACTCGCGACCGGGGTCATCTCTGAGTCCAGTTCATAAACGAGTGGGATGCCTGTGGGGATGTTTAGTTCGACAATCGCCTGTTCCGAGACGCCATCGAGGTGCTTCACCAGTGCCCGCAACGAATTCCCGTGGGCAGCAATGAGTGGAGTTCTCCCTTCCTTGAGCTGGGGAACGATCGAATCGTGCCAGTAGGGCAGCATCCGGGCAACGACGTCTGACAATGCTTCGGTGGCCGGTAGCTCATCGGGAGACAGGCCGGCATATCGCCGGTCGTGCGAAGGATGACGCTCATCGTCGAGTTCCAATGGTGGCGGCGGGACATCGTACGATCGGCGCCACTTCAGTACTTGTACTGCACCATGTCGTTCCGCAGTCTGTGCCTTGTCGAGACCTTGCAGGGCCCCGTAGTGTCTTTCATTGAGCCGCCAGGACCTTTGAACCGGGAGCCAGGAAAGGTCCATCTCGGCCAGTGTCAACTCGGCGGTATGGATGGCGCGCTTCAACAACGAGGTATGGAGATCGGTAGGCAGATACCCCTCTTCTGCCATCAGCTTGCCGGCATTCACGGCTTCTTCGCGTCCCAAATCGGTCAGTCCGACATCAGTCCACCCGGTGAACAGATTGTCAAGATTCCATTGGGACTGCCCGTGGCGGAGAAGGATGAGTGTGGATGTCACAGCCGGTATCGGACGATCGCAGCGAACTCGTCAGGGTCGAGCGATGCCCCGCCGACCAACGCTCCGTTGATGTTCTTCTTGGCCATGATGTCTCCGACATTGGCAGGGTTGACCGAGCCCCCGTACAGGATTCTGACCCCGGCGCCGGCTTCGCTGTTGGCTAGCCGGGTCAACTCTTCGCGGATATGGTCGGCCATGGCGCCTGCATCCTCAGGTAAAGCCGTGCGACCCGTGCCGATCGCCCACACTGGCTCGTAGGCAACGGCGACACTTCCGACCTGTTCGGCCCCGAACCTGGAGAAAGCCCCCTTCAGTTGCTCGGACACTACCGACTCGGCCTGTCCGGCCTCCCGCTGTTCCAACGACTCCCCGACACAGATGACGGGTGTCATTCCTGAATCCAAAACCGCACGGGCACGCTTGTTGACCAAATCGTCGGTTTCTCCAAAGAATTGACGGCGCTCGGAGTGGCCCACAATCACAAACCGCACGGCGAGTCGCTCGAGCATCGGCGCGGAGACCTCCCCCGTGAACGCCCCTTTTTCCTGCCAATGTACGTGCTGGGCGGCCAACCCGATAGGCATGCGGTCCGCTTCGATCACGGTCTGGGCGGAACGCAGAGCGGTAAAGGGAGGGGCCACCACCACCTCGACCTTCTCGTAGTCGTTCGTTTCCAGACGGTAGAACAACTTCTGGATCATCTGGATGGCATCGAGATGGGTGGCGTTCATCTTCCAGTTGCCGATTATCAGGTCTGGTGTCATTGAGCCCATTTTTCCAGAGCTGCCACTCCAGGAAGAATCCGCCCTTCCAGAAGCTCGAGCCCGGCACCTCCGCCGGTGGAGAGGTGGTCGATTCCATCGTCGTATCCGAGCAGTCGCATCGCTGCCACCGAGTCACCGCCCCCGACGCCGGTGAAAGCGGGAGTTGTGGCAATGGCGCTCGCAACTCGCTCCGTGCCGTGCCTATAGGCGGTCCATTCAAAAACTCCCATGGGACCGTTCCAGAAGACAGTTCTGGAACGGTTGATCGTATCGGCGAAGAGGTTTGCTGTCGCCGGGCCAATGTCGAGTCCCATCTCATGCTCTGACAGCGAATGAACGTCGACTATCCGGTTGGCGCCTGTCGGACTGAACGCCGTCGCTGCCACGACATCGATGGGTAGGACGATCCGATCCGCAAAAGGACCCTCGAGTATTCCAGCGACGACATCGACCATCTCCTCCTCGACCATCGACGCCCCCACCGATTCACCCCTCGCCGCAAGCAGGGTGAAACACATTCCACCCCCGATGAGCATCCTGTCCACTTTCGGGATCAGGTTCGAGATGACACCGAGTTTGTCCGAGATCTTGGCCCCTCCCAAAACCAGGGTGTAGGGCTGCTCCGGGTCGTCGGTGAAGCGAGCGAATGCCTTCAACTCATCGTCGAGCAGCGGGCCGGCCACCGAACGGACCCTCTCAGCGACGCCAACTGTCGAGGCGTGGGCGCGATGGACCGAACCGAATGCGTCCTGAACAAAAAGGTCGACACCGTCGGCCAATTGGGCCGCAAACGCCGGCGAGTTATCTTCCTCACCAGAATGGAATCTGGTGTTCTCGAGAACTCGCACGTCTCCGCCGGAGCCTCTTCCAAATCGGACATCGAGGCGGGACAAGTCGTTGAGTCGGTCGGCTACGGGTTGGAGGGACAAGCTGCCGTCTTCGCCGTCGGGGCGGCCCAAATGCGAACACACCTCAACGGTCGCCCCCATGTTCACCAGTCGTTCAAGGGTTGGCACCGACGAACGAATTCGGAAATCGTCCGTTATCGAACCATCCGGGCTCAGCGGCACGTTGTAGTCGGCGCGAACCAGAACCGTCTTGCCACTCACCACCACGTCGTCGAGGGTGAGGTACGTCATCGCTGACCGTGGAAGACGTTCTCCAACACGCGCCCTAGCCGTAGTGGGTCGTGGGTGGGCCATTCAGCATCACGGGCTGCCACGTCGGCGTAAATCACTCTCCAACCGCGTTCGGCGGCCGTATCCGAATCGATAGTCATCGCATGGTGTCCCTCCGGCACAGCCAGCTCGCCCTCGTGGGCTACAACAACTGATGGGCCCACAATACCCGCATGGGCCTCGAGAGCCTCCAGGTGCTGGCCACCATCCATGTCCATCGTCTCCCCATCCTGACTCACCAGATTCAGCACGAACACCCTCTGTGCCGGTGCCTGCATGACGGCCTCCGACAGCATCTTGACTTTTAGCGCCGAGATGATCGACGTGTACAGGCTCCCCGGGCCGATAACGATCTGATCTGCCCCCGCAATCGCCGCCAGGGCGCGGGTGGAGGCCACGACGTCGTCGGGCTCGATCCAGATATCCTCGAACACCCCTCTGCTCAGCGAAATCGACTTCTGGCCGACGACATCACGACCATCGATCCGTGCATGGAGAGTGAGCGGGTCGTTTGCTAGGGGAATCACGTCTCCGACCGCTCCGAGCATTCGCCCGGCTGTCGTGATCGCAGACTCGAAATCGCCATACAGATGGGCCAATCCAGCAATGATCAAATTCCCCAACGAATGATCGACGACATCGCCATCGGAGAAACGGTGGGCGAACAGCTCCGACCACAGCGACGGCTCCGGGGTCAGGGCGAGCAGGCATCTTCGCAAGTCGCCGGGGGCCGGTATCCCGAGATCGGCCAGACGCCCCGACGAGCCCCCGTCGTCCGCAACCGTCACCAGTGCGGTGATTCGGGATGCATAACACTGGATCGCCTCGAGGGCCGCTGCCTGGCCATGCCCGCCGCCAATTGCGACCACGTTAGGGCCGTTGGGGTCCAGCAGAAGTGGCTGGAGGGCAGCCTCGATCTCGGTTTGGGGTTTCAAGTTTCTATGTCGCGGTGTCTGACCGCCGCTCGTACGTCGTGACTGTTGAGTCTTTTCCCCAATTCCTCCGCGATAGCCACAGACCGGTGATGCCCACCGGTGCAGCCGATCCCGACGGAGAGGTAGGACTTTCCCTCACTCTCGAATCGGGGGACCAGGAACAAGAGCATTTCCTCGAGCTTGTCGACGAATTCACGGGCAGACTCGTCGCCGAGGACGTATTCGCTCACGGGTCCATCGGTTCCCCTCTGGTCACGGAGCTCATCGACCCAGTGCGGGTTGGGGAGGAATCGGACGTCAAACAGCAGATCGATGTCGCGAGGGGCCCCATGTTTGAATCCAAAGGACCGGATCGACACCCGCATCGGGTTGGTGCGTTCCTCGTCGGCGAAAAGGGAATTCAGCTGGGCGCGCAGCTGATGGACATTCATCGTCGAGGTGTCGATGTAGTAGTCGGCGACCGTGCGCAGGTCGGCCAACAAAATGCGCTCCGCCTCTATGGCTGCCGAGATGGTTGGCTCGCCCAGAGGATGGGGCCGACGATTCTCCTCATAGCGACGAACAATCACGTCGTCGTCAGCGTCGAGAAACACGATCTTGCTCTGAACTCCATCTCGAGCCAGCTCGAATACCGCTGCGCTCAGTTCCTCGATAGGCAGGCCGCCCCGGGAGTCGATGACCACGGCCAGCTGCTTGTTTTGTTCCGGAATGTCGTGGGCTTTGACAGCGTCGGCGAGCAGCTTTGGGGGAAGATTGTCGATCACCACATAGCCAAGATCTTCAATGACTTTTGCGGCGGAAGACCTACCGGCCCCGGACATGCCGGTCACCACCAGGACCCGGGGAACATCGATTGTCGCCTTCTCCATGGGGCTCCCTATGTGTGGAGTACAGCGTACAGGTCGTCAGCCACGCCGACGGGGAGTACAGCGGCAAGATCTTCGACGGTCGCTGCGCGAATCCTCTTGAGCGATCCGAACTGTCGGAGCAGATTCCTCTTTCGTTTCGCGCCGATTCCGGGCACCTCGTCGAGGATCGAGTCGATCATTGACTTCGAACGGAGGTCGCGATGGAATGTGATGGCGAATCTGTGGGCCTCGTCGCGCACTTGTTGGAGCAGATACAGCGCTTCGGCATCGCGAGCAATTTGGATTGGCTCCGGCCGGCCGGGCAGATACACCTCTTCCATCTTCTTGGCCAGCCCGATCACCGGGATATCGAGCCCTAACTCGTCGAGCACCTTCACAGCCCGCCCCAGTTGGCCCACACCGCCGTCAATGACGATTAGAGAAGGTGGATAGGAGAACTTTCCCTGCTCGGCAATCGGCTTCTTACGTTCGGCCAGATAGGCCTTGAAACGGCGACGAACCGTCTCCTCCATCGAAGCGAAGTCGTCCTGACCCTCCACCGTCTTGATCTTGAAACGCCGATACTGGGATGGGCGGGGGATGCCGTCTTCGAGAACGACCATCGACGCCACCGTATTTGTACCTTGCAAAGTAGAGATGTCGTAGGCCTCGATCCGCAGCGGCGACTCGGGGAGGTCGAGTTCTTCCTGCAAGGAACGGAGGGCCTTGGCCCGGGCGTTGTGGTCTTTCTGACGTTTCAGACGGTGACGGGCGAACGCCTCTGCAGCATTCACCGAAGTGGTTTCCATCAGACGACGCTTGGCACCGCGTTGCGGGGTCCGGAGGCTGACCAGGGTGCCGCGTCGTTCCTCGAGCCACGCTGTGAGAAGGTCTTTCTCGTCGGGTTCGAGAGATACCAGCACCTCGCGTGGCGGTTCCTCGTCACCGTATAACTCTCTGATGACCCGGGCCATCAGTTCGGCGTCCGTCAACTCTTCGACCCGATCGACCACTGTTCCCTTCCGACCCACCACTCTCCCACGGCGGACGTAGATGATCTGAAATGCCGACTCGAGTTCGTCGCCGTGAAAAGAGATCAGATCGAAGTTCTCTGGCCTCTCGGTGATCACCTCCTGTCGGAGCATCGCCCGCCTGACATCTTCGACCCTATCGCGGTGCCGTGCCGCCAGTTCGAACTCCTGGCGTGCCGACGCTTCCCACATCTGTTCCTTGAGATCTGCCATCACTCCCTCGGTGTCGCCACCGAGAAAGGACGCCAGACCGTCGACCATTTGCCCGTACTCGACCGCCGAAACTTCACTAATACATGGGCCGGAGCATTTCTCGATATGGAAGAGGAGACACGGTCGACCCTGCGCTTGCTGGCGATCGAACATGGCATTTGAGCAGGTGCGGATCGGGAAAGTGCGGAGCAGTTGATCAAGGGTCTTTCGTATGGCGTATGTGTGCGCGTAAGGCCCGAAGTATTGGTTCCCTTTGCGCTTTTTCCCCCGCATCACTTGAGCTCGGGGCCATTCGTGGGTGCGGGTGATCGCCAGATACGGATACGATTTGTCGTCAACGAGCTTGACGTTGAAACGGGGACGATGCTCCTTGATCAGGTTGAATTCGAGCATGAGGGCATCGACCTCAGAATCGGTGATGATCCACTCCACGGTTCTGGCGCCGTCGACCATTGCCTGGGTCCGTGGATGCAGTCCGACACCGAAGTACGACGAAACCCGGCTCCGCAGGGACTTGGCTTTCCCGACATAGACAACCCGCCCGTTCTTGTCGCGGAATAGATAGGCGCCGGATTTGTCCGGGATTTCCGATGGTTGAGGGCGTTCGAACATGAGCTAGCTGTCAGGGTACGAGACGCCACCGACAAGCGAGCAACCGAGGTATTCCTGCCTGATCGACGATTTCGTGGTGGGGTCGCTCGACCATCATCTCCAGGTACCATCCGGCATCGGCGGCGGCGTTGACGAGTTCGGCCATGGATCGATGATGGAACCGGATCGTCGAGTTCCCGGCACGTTCATCGGTGTAGCCGTTGCCGAAGTAGTCGCCCGATCGCCAGAACACCTCCCCATCGGTGTCATCCGTAACTGGGGTCGACCCGGGGGCCGTCCAGATCGGATGGTTGATTACCAGCGAAAATGTGCCGGCCGGCTTGACCACCCTGGCAAGAGATTGGAAGAAGACTCCGAGATCGGGGATGTGTTCCAGGACCAACGCACAGTAAGCGGCGTCCACCCCGTCGGACTGAAGGAACGCCAGGTCGGGTAACCGCCCGATGACGGTTGGTGAGACTTTGGCAGCATGTACGGCGAGACCGGGCGACAATTCAACCCCGATGGTTCGGCCATGGTGTTCACCGACGGTGCGCATCACACGCCCGTCACCACAACCAAGATCGAGATAAATCGAACCGGGCTCGATTTCGAGAACCTCAAGTAGCAGTGGTGTGACCACGTCTTCGTAGGAGCGGTCGTCAGCTATCTCTTTGATCCACCATTCCGAAAGGTCGTTCCACGACGTCGAAACGGATTCCATAAGCCCATTCTCGCATCCACCTCGACCAATATCGAGAACAAGCCGGTCTCCGAACCCAACAGATTTCTAATGTTACTTGTCAGAGTTCGAGGACCTGCTTGAACCAGGGAAGGGTCAGCTCGAGCCCTTGACGGAGACTGATCTGTGCCTTCCATCCGAGGATCTCTTCGGCCTTTGTGGTGTCCGGCCGGCGCACCTTGGGATCGTCCTCCGGCATGTCCTTGAAGTCGACCCCTGGATGGTTGCCGACCACGTCTTGGACGGCTTCAGCCAGTTCCAACATGCTCACTTCTTCGGGATTCCCGATGTTGACCGGACCGGTTTCGTTAGAAAGAAGTAGTCGAAGAATTCCCTCGACCTCGTCGTCGACATAACACAGCGACCTCGTCTGTGAGCCATCGCCAAAGACCGGCAGCGGTTTGTTCTGTAACGCCGCTTTGAAGAATGCGGGGATGGCCCGTCCGTCGTTGGGACGCATCCTGGGACCGTAGGTGTTGAAGATGCGGACGATCCTGGTCTCCACGCCATGCTCGCGCTGGTAGGCAAGGGTGAGCGCCTCAGCGAACCGCTTCGCCTCGTCATAGACGCCGCGAGGACCGATCGGGTTGACATTGCCCCAGTACGACTCGGGCTGGGGGTTGACCAAAGGATCTCCGTAGACCTCGGAGGTGGAGGCCAGGAAGAAGGTGGCGTCCTTCTCCTTGGCCAGGCCGAGCCCCTTGTGAGTGCCGAATGCACCGACCTTGAGCGTATGAATCGGCCACTTCAGGTAATCAACCGGAGATGCTGGAGAAGCGAAGTTGAGCACGTAGTCAACATCTCCCTCGACATGGAGAAAGTCGGTGACGTCGTAGTCGATCAACCGGAATTTCTTGTCGCCCATGAGGTGGGTGACATTGGATGCATTGCCGGTGATCAGGTTGTCGATACAGGTGACCCGAGCGCCTGAGTATGTGAGCCAGGTACAGATATGTGAGCCGAGAAAGCCGGCTCCGCCCATGACGACGGCGTGCTTCCCTTCCAGCTCCCGGAATCCACCGAAAGCGGAACGTCGCATGTCGAACATTGATTCATTCTCCAAATTGGTTACCAGGGTACATCGGCACGGGCGTCAGAGATGTTTAGGTGGATGGGTCGATTGACCCCCGAACTATGCGCCGACTATTTCCCTGAGAAACTTGCCGGTGTAGCTCTCCCCGACCTGGGCGACTTCTTCGGGGGTGCCTATTGCGATTACCCGCCCGCCGCCACTACCACCCTCCGGGCCGAGGTCGATCACGTGGTCGACCGATTTGATCACATCGAGATTGTGTTCGATGACGACAACAGTGTTGCCCGAGTCCACCAGGCGCTGTAACACCTGGAGGAGTTTCCTGATGTCCTCGAAGTGGAGTCCGGTGGTCGGCTCATCGAGGATGTAGAACGTCTTCCCGGTGGACCGCTTGCCCAGTTCAGAAGCGAGCTTGATCCTCTGCGCCTCCCCTCCTGAAAGCGTCGTTGCGGGTTGGCCCAACCGGACGTAACCCAAACCAACGTCGTAAAGAGTCTGCAGAATACGGGCGATCTTGGGTTGGTTCTCGAAGAAGGTCAGAGCCTCTTCGACGGGCATCTCCAGGATGTCCGAAATCGTGTGACCCTTCCACAGGATTTCCAGCGTCTCCCTGTTGTACCGCTTCCCCCCACAGACCTCACAAGGCACGTAAACGTCGGGAAGGAAGTGCATCTCGATCTTGATCGTCCCGTCGCCCTTACACGCCTCACAGCGCCCCCCGGAAACATTGAAGGAGAATCTGCCAGGTTTGTATCCACGGGCCCTTGCTTCCTGGGTCTGGGTGAACAGTGTCCGGATATGGTCAAAGAGTTTGGTGTACGTGGCCGGATTGGAACGAGGGGTGCGCCCGATGGGTGATTGGTCGATATCGATCACTTTGTCGATCAGCTCGATGCCCTCAACCTTCTTGTGGCGTCCGGGCACGACCCTGGCCCTGTTGACTTTGTTGGCGAGTGTCTTCCAGAGGATCCCTTCGACGAGTGTCGATTTTCCGGAACCGGACACCCCGGTCACCGCAGTGAACACCCCGAGCGGAAATTCGACGTCGAGGCCCTGGAGGTTGTTCTCGGTGGCTCCAAGGACCGAGATCGACTCGCCACTCCCCTGTCTGCGGATCATCGGCGTTTCGATCTGACGCCTCCCGCTGAGATAGTCGCCGGTGAGTGAGTCTGAAGCCATTATCAGGGCGTCGAGGTCACCTTCGACAACGACATGGCCGCCATGCTCCCCGGCTCCCGGACCGATATCGACGATGTGGTCGGCTACCCGAATTGTTTCCTCATCGTGCTCCACCACGATCAAGGTATTTCCCAGGTCGCGGAGCCGGAGCAGGGTTTCAATGAGACGTTGATTGTCCCGTTGGTGGAGGCCGATCGATGGCTCGTCGAGAATGTAAAGCACTCCGACCAGGCCCGAGCCGATCTGGGTTGCAAGCCTGATTCTTTGTGCTTCCCCGCCAGCAAGTGTCGCCGCTGATCTGCTCAGCGTCAGGTAATCGAGCCCAACATCGAGGAGGAACTTGACCCGGGCGCGGATCTCCTTGAGCACCCGTTCGGCGATGGTGGTCTCCCGCTCGTCGAGTTCGACGCTTTCGAAAAACTCATAGGCATCACCGAGACTGAGATCAGAGATCTCGGCGATATTGCGTTCGGCGATGGTGACCGCCAGCGAAATCTGATTGAGACGTCCCCCATTGCAGGTCTGGCAGGGGACGATCGCCATGTACTCCTGGTAGTACTCCCTCGCCGAGTCCGACTCCGCTTGTTCGTGACGCCGTTCGAGAAATGGGATCGCTCCCTCGAATTGGGCATCCCACTTCCGTTTCCGGCCGAATCGGTTGACATACTCGACCGTGACTTTCTGCTCACCGGTCCCGTAGAGAATCTTCTCCTGAACATCGGGATCGAGATCCTTCCAGGAGTCACTCATCGAGAAACCGAAAACCTTGCTCAGACCGGTCAGGAGTCGGTGGTAATAGCGCATCCGGTTCGAGGCCCACATCGGTATCGCACCCTCGTCGAGCGAAAGGTCAGGGTCACCAACCACAAGATCGGCGTCGACGGTGAATCTCGTTCCGATCCCGGAACATGCGTTACATGCTCCATATGGGCTGTTGAAAGAGAAATTCCTGGGTTGGAGGTCTTCGAAACTTAGTCCGCATTTGGGACACGCCAGGTGCTGGCTGAAAGTGAGAGTGGGACCGTCGCTGATGTCGATGTCGGCTATGCCCTCGGCCAGGGTCAGGGCTGTCTCCATCGACTGGGTCAGTCGGGTTTCGATGCCCTCTTTCCGAACGAGACGATCGACCACCACCTCGATTGTGTGCTGCACATAGCGGTCCATCTTGATCTCTTCGGTGAGTTCGTATACCTCACCGTCGACTCGCACCCGGGAGAACCCCTGCTTCGCCAGATCTTCGAGAAGGGACTCGTATTCGCCTTTTCTTCCTCGAACCACAGGAGCGAGGATCTGGAAACGGGTTTCATCGGGCAACTCGAGGATCCGATCGACGATCTGCTGAGGTGTTTGGCGCGCCACCGGCGTGCCGTCGTTGGGACAATGGGCGATCCCGATCCGGGCGTAGAGGAGTCGTAAGTAGTCGTGGACCTCGGTGACTGTTCCTACTGTGGATCGGGGGTTCTTCGAGGACGTCTTCTGGTCGATCGAGATGGCCGGTGAGAGCCCGTCGATAAAGTCGACATCCGGTTTGTCCATCTGACCGAGGAACTGGCGGGCATAGGCAGAGAGTGACTCGACATACCGGCGCTGGCCCTCGGCATAGATGGTGTCGAAGGCGAGGGATGACTTACCTGAGCCGGAAAGTCCGGTGAAAACGATCAGTTTTTCCCTGGGTAACTCAAGGGTGAGATTCTTGAGGTTGTGCTCTCGAGCGCCCCGTATCAGTATCGAATCGGTCGACAATTTCTCCGCCTGGTGGTCACAAGTTACGACAGTGTAATCAGTTTCTCACCGAACACCTGTTCGCTTGGGTGAAGGCTGTCGGCGCTGTGCCACGTGGCGTTGCGGAAAGCGACGTACAGTTGGAAACCAGATTTTCCGATAGGACCGATAGTGGAAACAACTCGAAAAGTCGTTGTCGCGTTACCGGCCTTCAACGAGGAACCCAATTTGCCCGACTTGTTGGCCCGGATCGACCTCGCCCTGTCCGAGGTCCAACTCTCCTATCGAATTCTTCTCGTCGAGGATGGCTCCACAGAGAGGACGGCTGTCGTGGCCGAAGAGTGGTCGCAAAAAATTCCAATAGAGGTTCGACGGCACGAAACCAACCTCGGACTCGGCGCAACTCTTCGCGATGGTCTCGAGTGGGCAAGAGATGTCGCCAGCCCCCAAGATGTCATCGTCACCATGGATTCGGACAACCAATTCTCCCTGACATCGCCGGATCGAAGTGTTGCCCGGTGTTCACCAGGAGCACCGACTCACGAATCAGGTTGACTACCGGAGCGAGCTTGATTATCTCCGGACGCGTTCCGTAAACGACCGCAACGGTCTGCATCAGCCAACTCTCCCGATCATGGAGGTGTCCCCCCGCCGACGATCCAGGTGCCGGTTCCGCCATCAACACCTAGGGTGCCGCCTGGGACCCTGGTGCGGCGATCGTGAAAACGGCGCAAAATCGGGCTCTCGACGAAGTGCCACGAGGCAGCCGCGATCAAGAACGTAGCTCCGGCAACTATGAGCCGCTTAACGAGAGTGTCGTTAGTCGCAGTCATAAAAAGAAAAGGGGCATGCCACAGATACCATCCGTACGAGATCCGACCTACATACCTGAGCCATCGTGCTTCGAACAATTCGGATGGCTGGTGAATCAGCGCCCATATCGCTACCGCTCCGAGGACGGTCACGATCGGCGGCACCCATAGAGAGCGACCGAGCAGAATGTCCAAAGAGGGGACGGGCCAGGAAGCAATCAGCGTCATTGCCAGGACTGAGGCCATCGCAAAGAACTGTGGAACCCGAAAGCGTATGCCCTCGGCGTAAAGCGCGCCAACCGCGCAACCGACGATCAGGGCGTAGCTATTAGTCAATGAGCCGTGGTATGCCCAAAAGGTCGATATCAGGCCAACGGCGAATCGAAGAACGAGGAGGCCCACCGCCCACGCCACGAGGGTTCGAGCTCGGGGAAGCGATTTCCGCATACTCAGAATGAGC
>DATDCF010000229.1:0-9764 GCA_036524475.1 Acidimicrobiia bacterium
GAAGGTATGGACGTCGACGGTTGCGACGTATCCGGGGATATGGTCGCCGTTTGCCGGGAGAAGGCAACGAGGGCCGGGTTGACTCCAAACCTCTACGTTCAACCTCTTCACGACCTCGACCTTCCCCGCAAATACCGGACGATTTTCGTATGCGGCGTCTGGGGGCTTGGAAGCAACCGGGAACGTGACGCACAGGCTTTGACCCGACTCAGGGACCACCTCGTGCCGGGCGGAACGCTGTTGGTTGATATCGAGGTTCCCTATGCGGATTCGGACCAGTGGCCGTTCTGGTTGAAGGACGGCCGGGCCTCGCTCCCTGAAGCCCATCAACCCAACCGGGAGCGACGACCGACTGCCGACGGGTCGGAGTTGATGCTGTCGACGCGGATAGTCGACCTCGACCCACTGAATCAGCACCTGATACTCGAGATGCATGCCGAGCGATGGCGGGGCGGCCAACTCGAAGCAGAGGAAGACCGCCTGCTGGACATCGGCCTCTACTTCAAGAACGAAATGCTGTTGATGCTCGACCGGGCAGGTTTCCGCGACGTTGTCGTCCACGGCGAACACAAACGGGTCGAACCAACGCCGAACGACGACTTCCTGGTGTTCGTGGCAACGAAATAGGCGACTCAGTCCATCACGATCCCGCCATGACCGGTCGACCACTTCGGATACGATGTGATCGGTCCGAGAACGCAACAAGGGAGAGCAGGATGTCTAATCGTGCCCGCGTCGGGCTGGTGTTATTCGGTGTGCTCGTCCTTTTGACCGGTACGTACATGTGGGCGGCGGAATCGGAGTATGGGGCCGACCTGAACTACACGATTGTCATCGAAGATGTCGTCGCAACCGTTTTTGAGGAAACTGCCGGGGAAGTGGGTCAGTTCGACTCGAATGAGGAAGCAGTCGCCTACACGGAGCAGCAGAGAGCAGCAGGAACCAACTATCTGCTTCCGGGCTTGGTGATTGCCGCTGGTATAGCGATCGTGTTGGTGGGCCTGGTCGGATTCCGGAGGAAAGGCCGAGGATCCCGTCCTGCAATGAGCTAACGGGAGCCTGGCGACTCGGCTCCGATTTCTGAATCCTGAATTGGGCAGTGTGCCCGGCAGGATCGACCCTGACTCGAGCGAGCCGATGCGATGGCGAATGAGCCTTTCGACCCATCACCGCAAGAAACTGACCTAACGATGCGGGGCGTCCAAGAAGTGCTTCGGCCGATACCGCAACGACGTGGATTCTTGAGTCGGGGCACATCAAGGACCTGGGCAGGACGTCCAGACGCAACATCGAAAGAAATAGGAATGACCAACGTAAGTCCTCCGCAAATGTCGGAGAAGGAAACCAAGCCCTGGTACAAGAAGTGGTGGGCAATGACCATCTTCGTCCTGGTGGCGATCGGCGCACTCGGGAACTTGGCCGGTGGTGGCTCAGAGCCCGATGTCGAGGCTGCGGCCCCGACGACCATTGTGGCCGATGAGGTCAGTACGACAGTCGCTCCCGAGGTTCCCGCGACCACTGTCGCTACGGAGCCCACGACCACCGTCGCCCCGACGACAACCGAGCCTGCGGCTCAGTTCACTCGCTCCGAGGAGAATGCCATTAAGTCAGCCGAGCAGTATCTCGACTTCACGGCTTTCTCGCGTTCGGGTCTGATCGACCAGCTGGAGTACGAGGGGTTTACAACATCCGAAGCGACAATGGCTGTCGACTACCTCGGAGTTGATTGGAACGAGCAGGCGTCGAAGTCAGCCGAGCAGTATCTCGACTTCACAGCATTCTCCCGCTCCGGATTGATCGACCAACTGGAGTACGAAGGTTTTACTACGGAGCAGGCCACCTACGGCGTGGACCAGACCGGCCTATAAACGAACTTCTTGCCCGGGTCAGGGATCGGAGGACTCCTGGCCCGGGCAGCCCCTTAATACGTTGCGGTTTCAGCAAGACTGAGACGCCGGACTCACCACCGGAGAATAAGGTGGCCCTGAGTCGCATACACTCCCACGGCTAGTATTGAGCGCCTCAATGATTCTCCCAAAGTGGGTTCGTCAGGCTGCGTTATGACCTTCGTCGTTTTGAGCGCAGGATGCTGGAGATTTGAAGAGCGCATCGGACCGCCGGCCGTACGAAACGACCTGAACGAGAGTGTCGAAGTTTTTCTGATCGGCGAGGACGGCAGCGAAGATTCGATGCCCGCTCCGTTGCCCCCGGGCAGCAGTGCTGGAATATCCCAAGCCGTATCGTCAGAAGGTTGTACCACCAAGATCCTCGTGGCCCGGTTTGATGACGGCACGGAGGTCGAACAACGCGATCCGGGTTTGTGCGAGGAAGAGGTTTGGATTGTGAACGGCGACACCAGCGACTAAATCTCCGAGACGGATTCCTCAATCAATTGCAGAACAGGCTGGCAGCACGATCTGTGCCCCCGGCAGGATTCGAACCTGCGCACCCGGCTCCGGAGGCCGGTGCTCTATCCCCTGAGCTACGGGGGCTCAGGCTGCGGATTGTAGAGGTTGGCATCCACCTAACCTGCCGTGATGCCCGGCGGCGACATCAACTACGTATCCACTCGGGGCTTCGCCGAGCCGCGCTCATTCGCGGATGTCGTCCTCGAGGGTGCAGCACCCGATGGTGGCCTGTACGTACCTGAAACACTTCCGACGTTTCACGATCCGGACGGAGATGCCCATGCACCATTCATGGTCGCCGCACTGGAGGCTTTCGGGGCGAGAGACGTCGAAGACCTGGTCCAGTCAGCCATGTCGTCTTTCAACCATCCAGACATCGCCCCCATCCGTGAAGTAGGGCCGTTTCTGGTGATGGAGATGTTCTGGGGGCCGACACTGTCGTTCAAAGACCATGCGCTTCAAGTACTTGGGGGATTGATCGACCGCTACCTGGCTGAGGCCGGGGAGCATCGCACCGTGTTGGTCGCCACCTCTGGAGACACCGGCTCGGCAGCCATCGAAGCGTTTCGCGGGCTCGAATCCGTGGAGATCGTTGTCCTATTTCCCGAAGGCTTGGTCACCGAGTTCCAAAAGCGTCAAATGACGACTGTGTCCGACGCGAACGTTTCGGTGATCGGCGTGCTGGGTGATTTTGACGTGTGTCAACGATTGGTGAAGGAGGCGTTTCGAAATCCAGGTTTGGCTTCGGCAAATTCGATCAACTGGGGGAGAGTCGCCGCCCAGGTTGGCTATTACATGTCGGCGTCGGCCCGAATCGATCAACCATTCGATGTCGTGGTGCCCACTGGCAACTTCGGCAACGCCTACTCCGCTTTCCTGAGCCGGGCGATGAGATCCAAGATCGGAGAGATCACGGTGGCAACCAACGCCAATCGGGTACTCGCCGACCTACACGAAACCGGGAGAGTGGCAAGCAGGTCAACAGTGCCCACGCTGGCTCCGGCGATGGATATCCAGGTACCGTCGAATCTGGAGCGCTACATGTACAACCACGAAGTCACCGACTTTGCCGGCCATTTCGGGGCCGGGTGGGCATCGGACGAGAAGGTCCTCGAGACGATTGCCCGGGTGTATGAAGGTTTTGGCTATCTCATCGATCCCCATACCGCGGTTGCATGGGCCGTTGCGGAAGACCTCGATCCTTCGGATGTGCCGAGATTGATCGTGTCGACAGCACATCCCGCCAAATTCGCGGAGGCGATCGAGCAAGCTGTCGGGTTTGTTCCCGAGGTCCCGGAGTGGGCACGGTTTGACCCCGACGGCCCCGAACACGTGACCACGATTGGTCCCAATGTCGAGGAGCTGCTGGCGCTACTTCCGGATTAGAACGGCGGGTGGACGGGCGTCGAGGTTAGTGAGATCGCGACACCCCCTACCTGCGAGCAAGCTCGCACGAACCTTCCCCCCGTGCGACTTCGTCTTCGGGGGGACAGTTCGGATCTCCGAGAGGGCGCTGTCACCGGCTGTGCCGGTGATAGCTTTGCGGAAATAAAGCGACCGGCTACTATGACATTTGTCAGCGGCGCCACGGGACGGCGCAGACGCTCCACACACCGCCTTGCAAAAGGCTATGCCCTTTTGTTTTCGGGGAATTCCCGCATTCGATGTTCCACAGGAACCAATCGCGAAGGATCAAATGACCACTAGAGCTCAACTCCAGGGCAAAGCCATAGACGAATTGAGAGAGATCGCCTCGGCAGTCGGAATCGAAACCGACGGACTCCAAAAGTCGAAACTCATTACCGCTCTTATGGATGCGGGGGAAGTCGTCGAGGGGACACCATCCGACTCTGTCGATCTGCCTCAAGCAACTCCTCGTACCGAAAAGAAGAGTTCCGAGAATGGTCAGGCCGAATCCTCAAACGACAACGAGAGTGATAGCGACTCGAATCGCTCGAACGATGGCCGTCGTCAAGACAACCCGGATCGCCAAGACAATCAGGACGGCCAGGGCAATCGTCGTAGGCGGAACCGACGCGGTGGCAGCGGAGGCCGCGATGATGATTACATTCCCGAAGGAGATCTCGAGACCCGTGAAGGTCTTCTCGACATTCTTCCCGAGGGATACGGATTCCTGAGGGTCACCGGCTACCTGGCGGGCGATAAGGACGTTTATGTCTCAGCCAATCAGGTAAAGCGGTTCAGGCTTCGCAAGGGCGACATTGTCGCCGGCCCGATCCGCCCTCCGCGTTCCAAAGAAAAGTTTCCGGCAATGGTTCGGATCGACACGGTCAACGGGGTCACCCCCGACGAGGCGATGAAGCGTCCCAAATTCGAGTCGCTTACCCCGCTCTTCCCGGACCAACGTCTCCGTCTAGAAGTAGTTGGAAAACCCAAGAACATCCTCACCCGGATAGTCGATCTGATCGCTCCCATTGGAAAAGGTCAGCGTGGATTGATCGTTTCACCGCCCAAAGCGGGAAAGACCACGGTCCTCCAAGAGATTGCACAGTCGATCACTGAGAACAACCCCGAGTGTCATCTGATGTTGGTCCTGGTTGATGAAAGGCCGGAAGAAGTAACTGACATGCAACGGTCGGTAAAGGGTGAAGTCATCTACTCGACCTTCGATCGTCCCGCTGAAGAACACACTCAGATCTCCGACCTGGCAGTCGAAAGAGCCAAGCGTATGGTCGAGCAGGGAACCGATGTCGTGATTGTGCTCGACTCGATCACCCGCCTTGCCCGTGCCCATAACCTGGCGACACCAGCATCGGGACGAATTCTCTCCGGTGGTGTCGACTCGCAAGCCCTCTACCCGCCGAAGCGCTTCTTCGGTGCCGCCCGAAATATCGAAGAAGGCGGTTCGTTGACCATCCTCGGTACTGCCCTTGTCGAAACCGGATCCAAGATGGACGAAGTCATTTTCGAGGAGTTCAAAGGAACCGGCAACATGGAGCTACGGCTCGATCGGCGTCTTGCCGACAAGCGTATTTACCCCGCGATCGACATAGAAGCTTCGGGAACAAGAAAAGAAGAACTCTTGTTTGACCGCAAGGAACTCGAACAAGTTTGGAAACTCCGTAGAGTCCTGCTGGCGCTGGAGCCCGGCGCCGCCATCGAATTGTTGATTGACCGGCTCAAGACGACCAAGTCGAATGAGGAATTCCTCAACGAAGTGGCCAAGAGCACAACCTGATTTTAGGAGAAACGATGAAGACTGAGATTCATCCCGACTACGCCGACACGAACGTCACCTGTTCGTGCGGGAACACTTTCACCACACGAAGCACCAAGCCTGGTGACATGCACGTCGAACTGTGCAACGAGTGCCATCCTTTCTTCACCGGAAAGCAGAAGCTGGTTGATACCGGTGGCCGGGTCGAGCGTTTCCAGAAGCGCTACGGAAAGACCGCTTTCACGGCCGGCTCCGAGGCCAAGCCCGCTGACGGAGCCGAGGGCACTGAAAGCGAGTGACCCCTCTGCCCCTCCGATGGGCGAGGACATAGATCCGTCGAAGACCGTAGGTGGTCAAGCCGTAATCGAAGGTGTGATGATGCGCGCCCCGACCGCCTGGGCCGTGGCGGTGCGCAAGGCCGATGATCAGATCGTCGCTCGAAGAGACGAACTTCCCCGGCTCTCCACCCGAAGCCGATGGGCCAAGGTTCCGTTGGTGCGAGGAATTCTCGTTCTCGGGGAATCGCTGTCTTTGGGGTTTCGCGCCCTTTCCTGGTCGGCCCAAAACGCCGAAGGCGAGGAAGAAGAACCGCTTACCAAGCGTGAGATTGGCTGGACGATGCTCGTCGCCCTCGTGTTATTCGCCGGGGTCTTCATCATTCTCCCGGCGGCAATCGCCGGCTGGGTTGCCAACGACTCCAACCTGTGGTTCACCACCCTCGAAGGCGTGCTCCGGTTGGCCATTTTTATTGGATACATATGGGCCATCGGCCGCAGCGAAGAGATCGGCCGCGTATTCGAGTACCACGGCGCCGAGCACATGTCGATCTATGCGTATGAGGCCGGCGAACCGCTCAGCATCGAGTCGGTAAAGCGCTACCCGCCGGAGCATCCCCGCTGTGGCACCAGCTTCTTGATGATCGTTGTTCTCGGTTCGATCATCCTCTTCTCATTCCTCGGGCGACCCGATTGGTACATCCTGATCCTCTCCCGGATAATCGGGATTCCGATCATCGCGGGTCTCGCCTATGAACTACTCCGCTTCTCCGGAACCCGTGGCAACAGCCGACTCGCACGCTTCCTGGCGGCCCCCGGTCTGTGGTTGCAGAAGCTGACCACCCGGATACCAAGCGATGACCAGATCGAGGTCGCCATTTCCAGCTTGGCCGTTGCTGTCGAACAGGACGTATTCGATGAGATCGTTTCACGAGGCAACCTTCCGGAGGCGGCCACCCGTGTCCGTGGTGAGGTCTTTGCCGCCGACGAAGAAGCTGATCTCTAATGGACGAAGCCGTAGCGGCCCGCCTGGAGGAGATCGAGCGCGCTTTCGGCGAGATTGAGAAATCTCTTCTCGATCCGGAGGTTGTTTCGGACCACGAACAGCTGGCTGTCCTCGGCAAGAAGCACTCGGATCTCAAAGACGTGGTCGGCGATATTCGCCGCTGGCGCGATGCAAATGACGATCTCGTCGAGGCACAGGCAATGGCGTCCGATCCCGATATGGCCCAGATGGCCAAGGAGCTCACTAAGGAAATCGGCCAGCTCGAGGCACGGATCAAGATTGCGCTTATCCCCAAAGACCCCAACGACGACAAGGACGTCCTTGTCGAGATTCGCGCCGGGGTCGGCGGAGATGAGGCGTCGATCTGGGCCGGTGACCTGCTCCGGATGTATGAGAAGTACGCCGATCGCCATGGTCTCAAGACCGAAACGATGGAGTCCTCTGAATCCGAGTCGGGCGGGTTCGACAAGGTCACGGTCGCTGTCAAAGGCCGTGGTGCCTACTCCAAGCTCAAGTACGAGGCCGGAGTTCACCGGGTACAGAGGGTTCCCCAGACCGAATCCCAGGGTCGGATCCACACGTCGACGGCGACCGTGGCTGTTCTTCCCGAAGCCGATGCCGTTGAAGTTGAGATCGACCCCAACGACGTCAAGATCGATGTATACCGCTCGACCGGGCCGGGTGGGCAATCAGTCAATACAACCGACTCAGCTGTGCGCCTCACCCACGAACCAACCGGTTTGGTCGTCACCTGTCAGGATGAGAAGAGCCAGCTTCAAAACAAAGAGAAAGCGTTCCGGATCCTTCGTGCGCGCCTCTATCAAATGGAATTGGAACGCCGACAGGCCGAGCTTGCCGGTGCCCGCCGCGACCAGGTCGGGAGTGGTGGTCGCTCTGAGAAGATCCGCACTTACAACTACAAGGACAATCGGGTCACCGATCATCGAATCGGTCTGACCGTCCGCCGCCTCGACTACATATTGCAGGGCGAACTGGATGAATTTGTCGACGCCCTGGTCGCCGACGAACAGGCCCGCAGCCTCGCTGACGGGTAAGGGAGTAGATCTGTCCACCCGGAACGGGTCTGTCCCCCGGAACGGGTCTGTCCCCCCGGAACGGGGGGAAGGTACCTGTCAGCTTGCTGACAGGTAGGGGGGAGTCCGACTCGCGTCAGATCAGTAGGCGTGGCATCGAGGCCCCTTACCTCCAGGTCCTTCCGGACCTGCAGGAACCTTTCCCCCGTCGTTCCTCCGGGGGAACAGTAAGAAGCGGGTGTTCCCCTCGTTCCTCCCGGGGAACAGCACATCGGAACAAATCCCGTGGTTAGCCTCGCGACGCATGATCCGACGCCTTGTTCAAGTGGTAGTTCCCCGACGGCTTGGGTCATCGTTTCGGTGGTTGCTGGCGTCGTCGTGGACGACAAACTTCGGAGACGGCATTGCCCTTGCGGCAGGTCCATTGCTCGTCGCCTCTCAAACCGACGATCCGTTTCTTGTCGCTCTCGCCGCGACCCTGCAGTGGCTCCCGCCACTGGTATTCGGCTTGCACGCTGGAGCGCTGACCGACCGACTCGACCGCAAACGGATCGTCATCTTCGTCGACCTTGTTCGGGCCTTGATCCTGGCCCTCATCGCCGTAACGATCGTGACAGGAGTGGTCACGGTCTGGGTTGTGCTGGTTGCGATGTTCCTTCTGGGAACGGCCGAGACGTTCTCGGACAATGCTGCCTCGACCTTGACGCCGATGTTGGTGCACAGGGATGACATCGTTTTGGCAAACAGCCGGCTCAATGCCGGGTTCATCACGCTGAACCAGCTGATCGGCCCACCGATCGGCGCAGCGTTGTTCGTGTTGGGAATGGCGTTGCCGTTCTTCACGTATGCCGTTTTGATGGTTTTCGGTGCGATTTTGATCACGAAGATCTCCATTCCCGGTCTTACCGAGAAACCGAAGGTGTTCGGAGGGATTCGCACAGACATCCGGGAGGGGCTTCGTTGGGTGCGACACAACGCCGCGGTCCGCACACTGATTCTCACGGTCACGATCTTCAATGTGACCTTCGGCGC
Organism: Acidimicrobiia bacterium; assembly: GCA_036524475.1. Lineage (GTDB taxonomy): Bacteria > Actinomycetota > Acidimicrobiia > Spongiisociales > ZC4RG35 > MA-ANB-1. Next base: position 8,934 of record DATDCF010000229.1, read on the forward strand.
CGCCTGGTCGGTACTCGTTTTGTACTCGACGGTGAGGCTGGGGATGGGCGAAGTCGGGTTCGGGTTGGTGAGCACAGCCGGGGCATTAGGCGGATTGGCAGGGGTTCTCGCCTATGACGTAATCACCCGTCACGTCAGTCTGGCGAACGTGATGCGCGTGGGATTGATCATCGAGACACTCACCCATCTCGGCCTCGCGACGACGACCACCCCCTGGGTGGCCCTTTTGATCTTCTTTGTCTTTGGCGCCCACGCTTTCATCTGGGGCACCACCTCAATCACGATTCGCCAACGAGCTGTTCCCCTGCCGCTTCAAGGTCGTGTCGGCAGTGTGAATCTGGTTGGTGTCTTCGGTGGTTTGGTGGTCGGCTCCGCCATTGGCGGAATCCTGGCGCGTTCCTACGGGCTGGCGGCACCCTTCTGGTTCGCATTCGTCGGCTCGGCGATCTTTCTCGTGGTCATCTGGGGCCAATTGGTGCATATCGCCCACGCCGATGATGAGGTGGAACCAGAACCGCTATAGGCCTCCGTCGTTTGCCGAATTGGGTGTCCCGTGAGCGTAAGCCGTTCGGGAACCGAGGTTGGAAACACCCCGTCTCGGCATGTTGCCCCAGCCCTTGGTGGAGCGTCCACCAAGGATCGCTCGGATCCGCCAAACCACCGTCATCTGGCGATAGCCAAGATTTTCCAAGAGAGCCGCTGTAATGAGGCGTCTGGTGTCGCGGGCGCTGTTGTTGAATCCAAAAGATTCATCGAGAAGGAGGGCGAGCAACGAGTTGATAAGCCCAATTGCGTAAGCCAGGACGAGCAGTGTCACGAGAGCAAAGGGAT
>DATDCF010000230.1:0-7731 GCA_036524475.1 Acidimicrobiia bacterium
CTCACCGGATGCCGCCGACGTCCAAAAGCTACTTGCAAGGCATCTCGACTTCGCCAACGAGCACAGTCCGCGCGAGGACGTCCACGCATTGGATGTATCCGGTTTGCTCGGCCCCGAGATCTCGTTCTTCAGTATTCGATCGGACGGCGCCCTGCTCGGGGTCGGCGCCATCAAGCGGATCGACGACGCCCACGCCGAGCTGAAATCGATCCACACGGCCGAGTTGGCCCGGGGCCGCGGGGTGGGGAGGGCGATGGTCCGGCATCTGGTCGTCCTGGCGACAGCGAGCGGGTACTCGCGGCTCAGCCTGGAGACGGGCTCGATGGATGCATTTGCACCGTCCCGCCGCCTCTACGAAGCATTGGGATTCGAGGTTTGCGAACCTTTCGAAGGGTACGGCCCCAGCCCCAACAGCACCTTCATGACTCTGACTCTGTAGCCCTCTCGTGGTCGGGGTCGAAGAGGTCTGGTTCGAGATAGATCTGCATCGTCAAAGGGACCGCAGCACGAATCGCCGACTCGACTTCGTCGATTGCTTCACTCAACTCTGGGTTGGTGAGCGACCTCTTGAATTCCAGCTTCCCGGCAACCAGGAGTTCCTCGCCTCCGATGTGCTGGGTTCGGAGATCGATGATCCTGGTGACGCCGTCGGTGTTTTTCACTGCGGTCAGGATTGCCTCGACATCCTCCGTCGTTGCTGATTCCCCGATCAGTAGGGACTTCATTTCGACGGTGAGGACCACGGCGATGACCAGGAGGAGGATGCCGATACTCAATGTGCCGATGCCGTCCCAGATCGGGTCGCCGGTGACGCTGGCCAGGGTCACTCCGGTCAGCGCAAGAACCAGTCCTATCAGGGCACCGGTGTCCTCGAGAAGAACGACGGGAAGCTCCGGCGAGCGTGACCCACGGATGAATTGCCACCAGCCCTGCTTGCCCTTGATCTTCCGGGCTTCGACCGCCGCGGTGCGAAAGCTGAGGGCTTCCAGCACGATGCTCACCAACAACACCCCGATCGCCCATCCGAGCGACTCCAACTCGTGAGGATGCCTGATCTTCTCGATGCCCTCATAGATCGAGTAGATGCCACCAAGGGCGAACAGGACCATCGCCACGACGAACGCCCAGAAGTAACGCTCGCGCCCGTAGCCAAATTGGTGCTGGTCGTCCGCAACCTTCCGCGCCCGCTTACTCCCCAGAAGCAAAAGGCCTTGGTTGGACGTATCAGCCACCGAGTGGATCGCCTCCGCCAACATCGAGGCCGACCCGGTGACCACGTACGCCACGAATTTGGCAACGGCGATACCTGCGTTCGCCAGCATCGCCGCAACTATTGCCCTTGTTCCGCCACCTGTCGCCATGTCCAGATCGTATCTCGGGATGCTTCCGTGAACGGAATTTGTCTCCACGCCACCAAAACCCTTCACAGAACGGTGATCGGGACGGTCTTGCGATTTAGTTCACAAGCAGGGGCCGTTCTAAGCTCCGACCCGTGACTCTCGTCGATTACTTGCCGGTCGCCTTGATGCTTCTCCTGGCCGCCGCCTTCGTGGGTGTTTCCCTGCTGGCGTCACGAATCTTCCGCCCCAACCGGCCGACGCCGGAAAAACTGGAACCATATGAATGCGGGATCATCCCCGAAGTGGAGCCGGCACAACGGTTTCCGGTGAAGTTCTACCTGGTGGCCATGCTCTTTGTGATCTTTGATGTCGAAATCATCTTCCTCTTCGCCTGGGCGACCATCTGGGTCGAACTGGGCTGGTATGGCGTCGTCGCCGTCGGGATCTTCACCTTCTTCGTGGCCGAGACCCTGGCATACGTCTGGAAACGGGGCGCTCTTGACTGGAATGCGAAGCGTCGCGCCCGTTACCTGCCGTCCGACCTGTCCGAGGCAGCCTGATGGCAGTGGCACCTCCGGGCAATCTCCTGATGACAACCGTGGAGAGAGCTGCCAACTGGGCCCGAACCCGATCGATGTTCCCCGCCACCTTCGGTCTCGCATGTTGTGCCATTGAAATGATGGCAACGGGTGCAGCTCATTACGACCTCGCCCGATTCGGGATGGAGGTCTTCCGGGCGTCGCCACGCCAGGCCGACCTGATGATTGTCGCCGGGCGGGTCAGCCAGAAAATGGCGCCCGTCCTCCGCCAGGTCTACGACCAAATGCCCGACCCGAAATGGGTGGTTTCGATGGGCGCCTGTGCCAGCTCCGGGGGGATGTTCAACAATTACGCCCTGGTGCAGGGGGTCGACCAGATTGTTCCCGTCGACATCTACGTGCCCGGTTGCCCACCGGGGCCGCAAAGTCTGATGCACGCCATTCTCACACTTCACGACAAAATCATGTCCGGGGAGATCCGCAATTGAGCGAGACCAACCAGATCGTCGCCGACCTCGCCGGTCCATTCGAATCGGCCCGGGTCGAGGAATCTTCCGGTCAGATCGTCGTCCTCCTCGATCCATCTGACTGGTACCCCTTCGCCGAGGCAGCGAAGAAAGCCGGTTTCGAGGTTTGTATCGACGTGACCGCTGTCGATTGGATGCGGGCGCGTCCCCACCGATTCGAGATCGTCGCCAATCTGCTCTCGATGCAACACCGGCTTCGATTGAGGATGATCACCACCGCGTCCAGAGAAGAGCCGAGCGTTGCATCGCTGGTGCCGGTGTGGCCGGGCGCGAATTTTGCCGAACGGGAGGTCTACGACATGTTCGGCATCGAATTCGAGAACCACCCCGACCTGACCAGGATTCTGATGCCTGACGACTGGGAGGGTTTCCCACTGCGCAAGGACTTTGGTGTCGGTGGTGTACCTGTTCAATTCAAGGCGAGCCACCAGGTGAACTGAGATGTCTGACGAAGCCAAAAACACTGAAAACGTCGACATCTGGGTAGCAGGCACCGAAGAGCCTCAATTCCAATCGGCCGAGTACAGCACCACGGACGAGGGTGCACAAGAAATCCGGGCAGACGAGTCGGATGCACGCCTCGACGAGCAATTCGGACGTGTGATCTCCGATGACTATGTCTTTGATGACGAGGTCGACGAGGACCAAAGGACTGTGGTCAACATGGGGCCACAGCATCCGTCGACACACGGAGTCCTACGCCTGCAAATCGAACTCGAGGGCGAAGTCGTCCGCCGGACCAAGCCGATCATCGGATACCTCCACACCGGTATGGAAAAGACTGCGGAGCAACTCACCTTCGGACAGGGCCCGACCAACGTCACCCGCATGGATTATCTGGCGCCGCTCCACGGAGAACTCGCCTTCTCCCTAGCAGTCGAGAAGCTACTCGGGATAGAGGTGCCGGCCAGGGCAGCGGCGATTCGTGTTCTGCTCACCGAGCTCAATCGGGTGTCTTCGCATCTGGTCGCCCTGGCGACCAACGGTATGGACATCGGAGCGCTGTCGATGATGATCTACGGCTTCCGCGAGCGTGAGAGCATCCTCGCATTTTTCGAAAAGACAACCGGGCTCAGGATGAATCACAACTTCATCCGCCCTGGCGGGGTGGCCGCCGATCTACCTCCCGGCTGGAAAGACGACGTAGCTGCGCTCCTCACCGACCTGCCGACGCGGATCAAGCAGTACGACGATCTCCTCCAGTTCAACCCGATTTGGGAATCGCGCACCCGTGGTGTCGGTGTGATAACTGCCGAGGAGGCGGTCGGTTACGGGATCACCGGCCCCGCCCTCCGTGCCGCCGGCGTCGACTGGGACCTGCGCAAGGCCTTCCCCTACAGCGGCATTGAGCGCTACGAGTTCGAGGTGCCGGTGGGAGTCGCCGGCGACGTATACGACCGATACCGGGTTCGGGTCGAAGAAATCCACGAATCGCTGAAGATCGTCGAGCAGGTCATGGACACGATGCCCAAGGGGGACTACCGGATCGACGATCGCAAGGTGACCCCGCCTCCTCGTGCCCGGATCGACGAGTCGATGGAAGCCCTGATCCATCATTTCAAGTTGTTCACTGAGGGCTTCAAGGTCCCCGCTGGTGAGACTTATGTTGCGGTGGAATCACCACGTGGCGAACTCGGGTGTTACCTGGTTTCTGATGGCGAGGCGAGGCCCTACCGGATGCACACCCGCGCCCCTTCGTTTGCCAACCTCCAGGCGTTGCCAATCGCAATGGCCGACTCCTTGATGGCCGACACGGTGGCCACCATCGCATCGATGGATCCCGTCATGGGAGACGTCGACAGATGAGTGGATGGTCGCAGGAAACCCAGAATCGTGCGAAGGAGATCATCGGCCGCTACCCGGAGAAGCGCTCGGCAGTCATGCCCCTCCTCTACCTGGCAATGGCCGAAGATGGGTACCTGACCGAAGACGGAATGACCGAGGTGGGAGAGTGGGTAGACCTGACCCCGGCCCAGGTCCAATCGGTGGCGAGTTTTTACACGATGTATAAACGGGAGAAGACCGGCAAGTACCTCGTATCCTGCTGCACCTCGATCTCGTGCATGCTCCTGGGTGGTGACGATGTTCTCCACGCCCTCGAAGATGAGTCGGGAGTGCCCCATGGCGAGACCGATGAAGAGGGCTTGTTGTCCGTCGAACATGTCGAGTGCATCGGAGCTTGTGGCGGTGCCGTCGCCCTGCAGGTGAACTATGAGCTCATCGAGGGGGTTACCCCCGACAAGGCGCGGCAGTTGGTGCAGTGGCTCAAATCGGCGCGTCCCGAGAGTGTCAATACCGACGAGATGCAGGAGCTCTTCGGAGGAGTCAGGAGCTTCGATTGGGCGATTCGGGAAGAGCATGACGCCGTAGGCCCCTACCCCGGTTTTCAACCTCTGGGAACAATACGCCGGGCAGGTGAGGAATGAGCGCCCCGCTGGTCGTGACCCGCCGGATGACCGAGCATCCCGCTGACTCGCACACGATGGAGCGTTACGAGGCCACAGGGGGATACGTCCAGGCTCGCAGGGCTTTGGATATGACCAGGGATGAGCTCGTCGACCTGGTCAAGAGTTCAGGCTTGCTCGGACGGGGCGGTGCCGCCTTCTCGGCCGGTCTCAAGTGGAGTTTCCTTGCGCCCGCCCGGCCCGCCTACCTCGTTGTCAACGGTGACGAGTCCGAGCCGGGGACTTTCAAGGACCGCCAGCTCCTCGAGCGCGACCCCCATCAAATGCTCGACGGCATCATCATCACCGCGATTGCCAACGAAGTCCATCATGCCTTCGTATATATCCGGGGTGAATACGCCAAGCCCGCCCGTCGGGTTCAAACGGCGGTCGATGAGGCCTATGAACGAGGATACCTGGGCACAGGAATCTTCGGCACCGATTACGACCTCGAGTTGACCGTCCATCTCGGCGGTGGCGCCTATATCTGTGGCGAGGAGACGGCCCTCATCAACAGTCTCGAAGGGCGACGCGGCGAGCCCAGGCTCAAGCCGCCGTACTTCCCCGCGGCCAAGGGCCTCTACATGATGCCGACGATTGTCAACAACGTGGAGACCGTCTCCGACATCCCCCGGATACTCGAAATGGGAGCCGATGAATTCTCCCACCTCGCTCATGAGGCAGACACCGGTACGTTCATGATGTCACTGTCCGGCCATGTGAAAAAGCCGGGCAATTTCGAGTTGGCCCACGGGATTACCTGGCGTGAGTTGATTTTCGAAGTCGGCGGGGGCATCACCGAAGACCGGGCGTTGAAGGCCTGGATCCCGGGCGGAGCCTCGGCACCGTGGTTTGTCCCCGAACACCACCTCGACCTGGAGATCACGAAGGAGGCGACCGCGGCCGCAGGGTCAATGCTCGGCTCTGGCGCGGTGATCGTGATGGACGAGACAACCTGCATGGTTCGCGCCGCGGAGAGAGTCGTGCGTTTTTTCTCCCACGAATCGTGCGGACAGTGCACGCCATGTCGTGAGGGCACAACCTGGCTCGAAATGATCCTGCGACGGATCGAAGACGGTCAGGGACGCAGCGTCGATCTCGACCTGGCAATCGGGGTTTCGGACGGCATCAGCATCGACCTGGCATGGCCGCCGAAAATGACCACGATTTGCCCGTTGGGGCCGTCGGCCGTCTCACCGATCAAGGCACTCAAGGACTACTTCCGGGATGAAGTCGATGCCCATGTCGCCAACGGGGGGTGTCCGTTTTGAGCGACCCTGTCAACATCAACATCGACGGACAGGAATTCGAGGCCGAAGCCGGCGAATTGCTGATCAAGGCAGCCGAAGACAACGGCACCTACATCCCGCGTTTCTGCTGGCACAACCGCATGAAGCCGGTGGGCATGTGTCGCATGTGCCTCGTGGAGGTCGATACGGGGCGTGGCCCGATGCTGGTGACGGCCTGCACCAACGAGGTCGTGGACGGTATGGCGGTCGACACCGGAAACGAGACGGTGAAGAAGGCCCAGGAGGCGGTACTCGAGTTCCTCCTCGCCAACCACCCCTTGGACTGCCCGGTCTGTGACAAAGGTGGAGAGTGCCCGCTACAGGACCAGGCAATGTCTTACGGGCCTGGCGAGAGCCGGTTCGTCGAGATCAAGCGGAGTTATGAGAAGCCGATCCCGATCTCCGACCTGGTCTTGCTCGACCGGGAGCGATGCATCCTTTGTGCCCGCTGCACCCGGTTTTCCGAGGAGATCAGTGGGGATCCACTAATCGAGTTCATGGACCGGGGCAACACCACTGAGATCAACACCTTCCCCGATCTTCCGTTCAGCTCTTATTTCTCCGGGAACACGGTTCAAATCTGCCCGGTGGGGGCGCTGACCGCCAAGGTGTACCGCTTCAGAGCACGCCCCTGGGACCTCCGCATGGTGGAGAGTTCTTCGAACTTCGACACCGCCCATCCCCGACTCGCCATCCATGTATCGGAGAACGAGATACTCCGCCTCGTCGGGGTCGACTCCGAACCGGTCAACCACGGGTGGCTATCGGACAAGGATCGCTTCGGGTTTGAATACGTAAGGTCCGACAATCGTCTCACCAGCCCTCTGGTGCGCAGAGGTGACACCTTTGAACCGGTCGAATGGTCGGAAGCGCTCGACATGGTCGCCAATCGACTCGGTTTGATCCTTGATGAGTCCGGCGGACAGGCGATCGGTGTCATCGGTGGTGCGCAGGGGACCAACGAAGACGCATATGCCCTGTCCAAGTTCGCTCGTACGGTCCTCGGGACCAACAACATCGATTCCCGAATCGATGACAGCCTCTCTGCCCGGTTCCTGGCCGCCACGGTGGATCGAGGCTTGATCTCAGATCTCGACACCGCTGACACCATTTTGGTCTGGGGCCCAGACCTCAAGGAAACCCACCCAACGCTGTATCTTCGGGTGCGCCGGGCGGCACAAGAGCTCGGGGTCAAACTGATAGTCGTCCACCCCCGGACCACGGGTCTCGATGACCGGGCTACTCAGACGGTCCGATACCGGCCCGGCGGCGGCTCCCAACTCCTCAAGGAGATAGTTGGTGGCGACCACCCCGATCTGGCAGATCTTCTCGGTGGCAATGTCATTGCCATCGTCGGGAGGGCAACCCTGGCCGATGATGATCAGCTTCCGGAGTCGGTGGCGGCCGTGGTGCGGGACCTGGCGACCAGATCGAGAATTATCCCGCTGGCGACCAAAGCCAACACTTACGGGGCCCTCGATATGGGTGTGGCCCGCGACCTCCTTCCCGGGCGTGTTGGGTATCGAGCAGGAGCCATGGAATCGACCTGGGGTGGGCTCCCCGATGGCGAAGGCAAGGACTCCGCGGGAATC
>DATDCF010000231.1:0-4025 GCA_036524475.1 Acidimicrobiia bacterium
GAGCGCCAGCGGAATGAGTCGGTGCCGGTCGCAACTGAATCGACTGTCATCTATGACGGAATTTTGGTTGCCTGAACAACAACGGAGAGGACGTAGTTGTGAGCGATAACACGGTTCTAGAACCCAAAGAGACGGCCGGCAAGGAGAAGAAGGGTTTCACTCTCCCCTCCGCATACACCATCCTCTTCGCGCTGATCGTACTTGCCGCGATCGCAACGTATCTGGTGCCGGCAGGGAGCTACGACCTCACCGAAGAGGGTGAACCCATCCCGGGCACCTACCAGGAGGTGGAATCGAATCCTCAGCGAATCATCGTCGACTCGGTGACAGCGCCGATCAACGGTCTCTACGGCATCGAGGATGAGTCCGGCAACATCAACTACTACAACAGTGGCACTCTTTTCGGCGCCATCGACGTAGCCCTGTTCATCATCGTCATCGGAGGATTTCTCGGCGTCACCATGAAGACGGGTGCGATCCAGGCCGGGATCGGGCGGCTGGTTGCGCGTCTGCGGGGCAAGGAAAGATGGATGATTCCAATCCTGATGACTGTCTTCGCCCTCGGCGGCACCACCTATGGGATGGCTGAGGAGAGTCTCGCGTTCTACGCACTCGTTATCACCGTGATGATTGCTGCCGGCTACGACGCCCTCAGCGGTGCGGCGATCGTTCTCCTCGGTTGCGGCATCGGGACCCTCGGGTCGACGATCAACCCCTTCGCCACCGGGATCGCCTCGGGCTTCGCCGACGTGCCCATCAGTGAGGGGATCATCGGCCGGTTGGTGATATTAATCGTCGGGCTTGTGATCGGAATCTTCTTCGTGATGCGGTATGCCGCACGGGTCCACGAGGATCCGACCAAGTCGTTGGTTTATGACATGAAGCAGGAGAACGAGGCCCATTTCAAGGCACAGGACGAGTCCGGGGGCGATATGACATCAACCCAGAGGACGATTCTCATCGTCTTCGGGCTTGCATTCGCAGTGATGATGTACGCGGTGATCCCCTGGGCCGACCTCGGCGTCGGATTGCCCACGCTCTACTGGTGGTTCCCGGAGATGACGGCGTCATTCCTGATCTTTTCTGTGATCATCGGTCTCATCGCCAGGATGAAAGAGGGCGATCTCACGTCTACGTTCGTGACCGGTGCAGGCGAACTGCTCGGAGTGGCCTTGATCATCGGGATTGCCCGGGGAATCACCGTAATCATGAACAATGGGCTCATCACTGATACGGTCCTCCACTGGGCCGAGGTGGCACTCGCCGATGTCGGTCAGGCGGCGTTCTCGATAGTGATGTACCTGCTGTTCTTGCCCCTGTCGTTCCTCATCCCGTCGTCGTCGGGGCTGGCGACGGTCGCCATGCCGATCATGGCCCCGCTGGCCAGTTTTGTCGACGTGCCAGCCCAATTCGTGGTTACGGCGTTCCAAAGTGCGAACGGCCTCATGAACCTGTTCATCCCGACGTCGGCCGTGGTGATGGGTGGACTGGCCATCGCCAGGGTGCCTTACGGCCGCTATCTGAAGTGGGTCTGGCCGCTGTTGTTGATGCTCGCCGTTGTCACGATGATCGTGCTCGGCGTCGGAGTTCTCATTGCATGACGGATTCACCCTACGGTAAGTGATGTGTAACCATTGACTGATAGTTTGGGTGTTGAGACGAAGCTAATTGCCCGGTCGATTCGTCGGGCTTCGAAAGGAATTTAGAGATATGTCATACAACCTCAAGGGTCGGAGTTTCCTCAAAGAGATCGACTTCGAGCCTCATGAGATGCGCTACTTCCTCGATCTGTCGGTTGCGCTGAAGACGGCGAAATATTCAGGGACGGAATCGAAGCAGCTGGCAGGCAAAGAGATCGCCCTGATCTTCGAGAAGACATCCACCAGGACCCTCGCCGGATTCGAGGTAGCTGCCTACGACCAGGGGGCGCATGTCACCTACTTCGCGCCTTCGGGGTCTCAAATCGGCCACAAAGAGTCAATTGCCGACACCGCACGTGTCCTCGGGAGGATGTACGACGCTATCGAGTATCGCGGCAAGACCCAGGCTGATGTCGAGTCGCTGTCCGAGCACGCCGGAGTTCCGGTCTACAACGGCTTGACCGACGAATGGCACCCCACCCAGATGCTCGCCGACTTTCTGACCATGCACGAGACCAGTGGGAAACCCTACGACCAGCTGTCCTACGCCTTTGTCGGTGATCTCCGCTTCAACATGGGACGCTCCCACACGGTGATGGCCGCCTTGATGGGCGCCGACATCCGACTCGCCGGACCGAGTCATTACGCCCCGCCGGAGGACGTCCTAGAGATCGCCAACGAGATTGCCAGCCGGACCGGCGCAACGATCACCGTCACCGATGATCCTGCTGAAGCGGTGAAAGGTGTCGACTTCATCCACACCGATGTTTGGGTCTCGATGGGAGAGGCCAAAGAGGTTTGGAAGAGCCGCGTCGAGGAACTCAAGGCATACCAGGTGAACTCCGAGCTCATGGCGGCGTCGGGGAATCCGAATACCAAGTTCATGCATTGTCTGCCTGCTTTCCACGACACCAATACGGTCGTCGGGAGTGAGATCATGGAGCTGACCGGAATGCCGAACGGTCTCGAGGTAACCAACGACGTGTTCGAGTCGGACCGCAGCGTTGCATTCCAGCAGGCCGAGAATCGTCTTCATACCATCAAGGCCCTTTTGGTCGCCACCCTCGCCTGACGGGTTGTGCCCGCAAGACGAGGACGGTCCTGTCGGATACTGTCCCCTGAGGAGGTGAATGGTCGCGCAAGTTGGGAAGAGCCTGCGTACGCCGCGTGCTGCAGCGGGCGCAGGAATAGCTTTCTCGTTATTGCTGGGCGCCGTCTACGTCTTGTTGCGGCTTTCGATTCCGACCGATCCGAACGACAGCGAATGGTTGAGCGAGCGCGCCAGCTTCGTCAGGCTAGCCCTAGCCCTCGTTCCCTTTGCCGGGATAGCTTTCCTCTGGTTCATGGGAGTGCTCCGGGATCGAATCGGGGACAGCGAGGATCGATTCTTCTCGACCGTGTATACCGGGAGCGGGCTGCTGTTCCTGGCGATGGTTTTCGTGGCAGCGGCCGGAGCGGGTTCCCTCCTGGCGACCTATGCCAGAGTGGGCAATTCGATTGTCGACAGCGGGGTGTATTCGTATGTGCGCGACATGATCTATGTGATCAATAACGTCTATTCGGTCCGAATGGCCGCGGTCTTCATGTTCTCGCTCGGGACGGTGGGAATTCGCACAAAGTACATACCGGTCTGGCTCAGCATCGTCACCTACGTTCTGGCGCTCAGTCTTCTCCTCGTAATCAGCCACAATCTATGGGTCTCGCTGGTGTTCCCGGCATGGGTCCTGGTTGTATCGGTGTATTTGTTGTTCACGAACTTTCATTCCAATTCACAATCCGATACCCCGGCGAATAGCGGCTAGGGCAATCAGCTAAAGGAGCAACAATGGACAAGATTATCCGTCGATGGGAATGGCGAGCATTTGGCAGTCATTTCGAAACCGCCGAGAAGGTCTTTGCCTCGATGACTCCACTGGGCGACCCGGCTGAGTCCGACGAAACCTACATCCTCGGGCCAGGTGACGTCAACGTGAAGATCCGTTTCAGTCTCCTCGACATCAAGAAGCTGATGGAGGTCGATGCGAATGGCCTCGAACTATGGACTCCGATCTCGAAGGTTGAGTTCCCGGTACCGGCAGAAGCTGCTCTGGAGGTCTTTGACGCCTGGGGGTTGGACCGACCGGGTTCCGACCGGGAGATATACGAACTCGACCATTTTCTCGATGAGTTGATCGATCCGCACCCCGAGCTGGAGATCGTCAGCGTTCACAAGAGGCGGGTCCGCTACAGCTTCGACGGATGTATGAGCGAGCTGACGGAGATATCCGCCAACGGTCGGGAAGCCAGAACGATTGCGGTTGAAGACCCTGACCAGGCAACGGTGGTTTCCAATGTGGAACAACTGGGGGTGTCAGACCATGTGAACATGAGCTACAACCGCGGCCT
>DATDCF010000232.1:0-6097 GCA_036524475.1 Acidimicrobiia bacterium
GGGACCATGGTCCAGGTCGAAGACTCGTTCAATGCCCGCACCGCCATCTACCTGATCGAAGGAGAAACGGTCCAATTGCCTCCCCCGGAGGTTGGCTTGGAGATCGATGAGTATTCCACGGTCGGGACGGCGATGAACATCGGGCGAAGCGGCAACCCTTTTGGTGAGTTCTGGTGGTGGCTCACCCACATCGGAGCCACTCACACCGTCGCCCTGAGCGGAACCGTTGACCCCGCCCTGGTCGATGAAGTGCTAACCATGTGGGAGGAGACAGTCATTGCACAACCGGCGCGCCCGGGAGCTGTCGTGCTCAACGAAGGTGAACCCGAGCCCATCTATCCCGCAACCGGAACGGGGATTGACCGGGTCCAGGCGAATGCCGAGATGCTCCGTGTATTTCTGGAAACACAACCGCAGGTGGGGGCGTTGGACACAAGGGTCATCGAGCCCGCCCTGACCGCGGCCCAGGTCGACGAGGCACTGGCTACAGCGCAACAGCTCCTGTCGGCTCCAATCGGTCTCACCCACGAAGGAACTTCTCTGACGGTCGACACGGGCGAGCTCAAGAAGGCTTTCGTTGCTGAAACGATCACCGAGTCGCCGGCTCATATCGAATTGGGCTTCTCGCCCACCGTTCTCGACGACTTCCTTGCCCCGATCAGATCCGACTTCGAACTCCAACCCGTCAATGCTGAATTCAACATCGAAGGCGACACCATCTCGATCGTTCCGGGAAGCAACGGGACCGAGATCGACTCGGAGGAAACGGCCCGTCGCCTGTATGCCGCCGGAATCACCGAGTCCAGATCGGGCGAACTCCCGCTGGTCGAAGGTGCCGATCCCGATGTGACCACAGAGTATCTGACAGGCCTGAATGTCAACCACCTGGTATCCCAGTTCACCACCTATTACGAGTGCTGTGTCGATCGGGTCACCAACATTCAGCAGATCGCAAAAGACGTCGACCTTACCCTGGTACTCCCTGGCGAGACTTTCAGCCTGAACGGACATGTCGGGCCACGCACGGAGACCAGCGGATATGTACCTGCCGGGACGATCATCGCCGGAGAAATCGAAGACACCGTTGGTGGTGGTGTCAGCCAATTCACCACGACGCTGTATAACGCCGTTTTCTGGGGCGGCTATCAGGATGTCGAGCACAAGGCCCACTCGTATTACTTCAATCGCTACCCGGAAGGTATCGAGGCAACCCTGAACTGGCGCACGCCCGACCTCAAATTCAGGAACAACCGAGACCACGCTGTGTTGATCGACACCCGGTTCACCGACACCTCCATCACCGTCCGGTTTTTCGGCGATAACGACGGACGCACACTCAAGGGAGAACAGAGCGACGGAAAGACGAAGGTGTGGGTCGACAAGACCGGAGGCGCCGACGCCCGCCATGTGAAGGGCTCGGTCTCAGACCCGTACGCAGTAACCGAACCCGGTGAGCCGCGCTATGAGGCGAACCCGGAGATTCTCCCCAACAAGCCGAACCAAACCCAGACCGAATCGGAGGGATGGAGCGTGACGGTCACCCGTCGAATTCTCGTGGGTGGCGAAGAAGTTGAATCGGAGGAATGGGTGGTTCGCTACGCGCCAAAATTTGCAGTATTCGAAGTCCATCCTTGCAACATGCCCGGCACCAGCCAGACGTGTCCTACCACTACGACTCCTCCCCCGCCGACGACGGCCACAACGGCGCCGCCCCCTCCGACCACAACGACTACCGCCCCCTAATCCCCGTAGTAGCGGAGAAAACTCGTGGTGGCGTTCTTGACCCGGTCGATCGCATCGGGGTCCCAACCAACGGGACGACGCACGGATACGGTGTTCTGAAGCACAAACACATAGTCGATCCCGATCCCGAGTTCGAAGAGATCGGCAGCAAGAAGACCCGGCACGGCCGTTCCGGGTAGATCCATGGTGATCTCCTGGCCATCCTGCCCGGTGAAGCTCCGGTCGGTATCGATCAAAAGGGTGTCCCCGAGGTCCACCGCGTCCCTGATTTCGACTGATTGTCCCATTACCGCCGCATGCTAACCACGAGGCAGTAGTTGATTAGCCCGGCCTGAAGCCGAGACCCCCGGCGTCCTCACCGATTTCGTGGACCTTGACGAGGTTCGTCGACGCTTTGCGATTGGGAGGGACCCCCGCGACCATCACGACCCGTTCGCCTTCGGAAACGAGCCCCTCGGATTTGAGCACCCGTGATGCCACTGTGATCTCCTCGTCAGTAGAACTCCGCCGATCGATGTGGTGGGCATTGACACCCCAGTAGAGAGCCATCCGACGTTGCGTCTCTTCACTTGGCGAGAAGGCGTGAATCTCGACTTCCGGCCGGTACTTCGAGATCAGACGGGCGGTGTTGCCCGACTCGCTGAATGCGACGATCATCTTGGCACCCACGTTGATGGCTATCTCGGTTGCTGCCTGCGCCACGGCCGACGCCACCCGGTTCCCGTCCCCAACAAATGAAACTGGATGGTCCCCTCTGGACGACAGCGTGCCCTCCTCCGTTGCCAGGCAAATCAGCGCCATCGCCTCGACAGCCTTGATGGGAAACGCCCCCACCGCCGTTTCACCCGAGAGCATCACCGCATCAGTACCGCCCGACACCGCCGTAGCGACATCGGTCACCTCGGCACGGGTCGGCCTGGAGTTGTGGATCATTGACTCCAACATCTCAGTCGCCGTGATCGATATGCGCCCCGACGCATTGGCGCGTTTCAAGATGTCGGCCTGGATCAACGGCAACCGCTCCAGGGGCAGTTGAACTCCGAGGTCTCCTCTGGCGACCATTACGCCATCGGCTTCGTCGAGAATCGAACCGAGATTCTCGTACGCCTGAGCCAACTCTATTTTTGCGATCACCGGAACATCTCCGACTAGCGACTTCACGTCCTTGATGTCCTGGCCCGAGCGGACGAACGAGGCCGCAACGTAGTCGACGTCTAGTTTGCGGCCGAAGACAAGATCGACCTCGTCTTTGGGCGTGATGCTTCCGACACTCAATTGGCTGTCCGGAAAAGCGACGCCCTTGTGGTCGGAGAGCTCCCCGCCCTGGACGACAGCGGCCGTGAGTGATTCGCCGCTCATCTCTGTGATTCTGAGGGTCACCAATCCATCGGCCAGCACAACCCGGTCGCCAACCGTGACATCGCTGAGCAAAGACGGGTATCCCACGGGAATAGTCCGGGAATCACCCGCCCCAGCACGCGCCACGAGCTCCAATTCTTGGTCGGCCTCCAGGTGGATCGGTCCCCCGGGGAACTCGCCGATCCTGAGTTTTGGGCCCTGGATATCCTGGAGGAGGGCGACCGTCCTCTTCTGCGTTACCGATGCCTCCCGGGACCAATTCGCAAAACTCTCGTGGACCTCATGCTCCCCGTGCGAAAAGTTCAGCCGCAACACATCCATGCCGGCAGCCACCAGAGATTCGACCTTCGCGCTGGAGGCAACGGCGGGACCGGCAGTGGCAATGATCTTGGTATGTCTATACATTCTCGGCTCCTACGGTAACTAACCCGAGGGTCGGCACCATGGCAGGAAGAAATGGAATCGTGATCGGTTCCCTGCCAGCGTAGGCCGCCTAGATACCGGCCTTGGACCTGATCAGCTGATTTACCACGCCGGGGTCAGCCTTCCCGTTGGTTGCTCTCATCACCTGGCCCACCAGGTATCCCACGACCTTTTGCTCACCCGACCTCAGCGACTCCAGCGCATCGGGATTCTCCGAGAGGACCTGATCGACGGCTGAGTTGATCTCGTCCGTGTCCGAAATCTGCAGGAGATCGCGAGCTTCAGCCACTTCGGTGGGGCTTCCCTCACCCAACAGGACACCGTCGAGGACCTCTTTTGCCGCCGAAGCCGAAACGGTGTTCGTTTCTATTAGCCCGAGAAGCTCGGCGATCGATTCTCCCGTTAACTCGAGGTTCGCCGGGTCGGTCCCGGTCTTCCGGATCCACGCGGTGACTTCGCCTGTCAACCAACTGGCGGCGGGCCGCGCCGGGCCGCCGGCCGCCACGGTCGCGTCGAACAACCGGCGTATCGGAACATCGGCAGATGAAAGCACCGCCGACAGCACTGGGTCGACGCCCGATGCCTGATAGCGGGCCCGCCGAGTGTCCGGCAGCTCGGGCAATGAGGCGCGGATCCGATCGACCCATTCCTCGTCCATCGCCATCGGTGTCAGATCAGGTTCCGCAAAGTAGCGATAGTCGGATGATCCCTCCTTCGTCCTCATGGATTGGGTCACCGCTGCCTCCTCATCCCAGTGCCGGGTCTCCTGAACGACTGCGCCACCGGATTCAACCAGTTGCGTCTGCCGATCGATCTCGTAATCCACAGCCAGTTCGAGCGACCGAAACGAGTTCATGTTCTTGATTTCGACCTTGGTGCCCAGGTTCTGATCTCCCACCGGTCGGATAGAGATATTGGCATCGAAGCGAATCGAGCCTTCTTCGAGACGGGCGTCGGAGACACCGAGTTCGGCCACAACTTCGCGGAGGCCTTGTGCGTACGCCCGCGCCTGAGCGGCTGAATAGATCTCGGGGCGGGAGACAACCTCGACGAGCGGGACACCCGATCGGTTGAAGTCGAGCAGTGTCGCCTCGGCCGAATCGATTCGACCACCCCCACCGAGATGAGTCGATTTGCCAGTGTCCTCCTCCATGTGGGCCCTCTCGATGCCGACCCGGTGGGTTATCCCGTCAACTGTGATGTCGAGGTGGCCATCAACGCACACCGGGACGTCGAACTGTGAGATCTGATAGTTCTTGGGCAGATCGGCATAGAAATAGTTCTTGCGATGAAACACCGAGTTTGGCGCGACGTCGCAATTCAGGGCAAGGCCGATGCCGATGATGGCATCGAGCGCGGCCGAGTTGGGCACCGGAAGTGCTCCCGGAAGGCCCAGACAGGTGGGGCACACGTTTGTGTTCGGCTCATCACCGAAGCTCACCGCGCAGCCACAAAACATCTTGGATTCGGTAGCCAGTTCGACATGGACCTCGATGCCGATCACCGCTTCAAAATTCACGACGCCACCATCGCCAATTCCGGTGAAGCGTCGAAGGCGGCTAGCTGCTCAACTGCGCTCGCCACCCGGTACAGCATGGTCTCACCGAGGGCCGGCGCCATCACCTGAAAGCCGATTGGCAACCCGTCCCGATCCAACCCCAGTGGGACGGAAATCGCCGGATCGCCGCTGAGATTGCAAGGAATCGTGCAGATGTCCGACAGGTACATTGCGAGGGGATCTTGTGTCCGCTCGCCTGCCTTGAATGCGGCCGTAGGGCTAGTCGGCGACACGAGGACATCGACGTTGGCGTAGGCACGGGCGAAGTCCGCCCGAATTGCGGAGCGCACCCGCTGCGCCTGTCCATAAAACGCGTCGTAGTACCCGGCCGAAAGCGCGTACGTTCCGAGAAGGATGCGACGTGTGACCTCAGGGCCAAACCCCTCGGCTCGTGACCTCGACATCATCTCCTCCGTGGTGTCGCCATCGGCGCGATGTCCGTAACGGATCCCATCGAACCTGGCGAGGTTGGCCGAAGCCTCGGCCGGAGCGATCAGGTAGTAAGACGACAGCGCGATGTCGAATGTGGGAAGGCTCAGTTCGACGATCTCGGCACCAGCCCCCGACAGCCAATCGACCATATCGGAGACTGCACTCTCGACATCGGGCTCATACCCCTCACCCCGGAGTTCCCCGACGACCCCGATGCGAAGTCCCTCGACCCCGTGACCCAGCTCGCGTGTGGGGTCCGGGTAGTCGCCTCGATAGGACGTGGCGTCGAGAGGGTCGTGGCCCCACAGGGCCGAAAGAGTGAGTGCCGAATCCTCGACGGTTTTGGTCAATGGGCCGATCTGATCCAGGGAGGACGCGAACGCAATCAAGCCGTATCTGCTGATGGTCCCATACGTTGGCTTCATGCCAACTACACCGCAAAGCGAGGCAGGTTGGCGGATCGAGCCGCCGGTGTCGGAGCCGAGCCCGACCAACGCTGAACCGACTGCCACCGCAGCAGCAGAACCACCCGACGAGCCACCAGGAACCCGGGTTATGTCCCATGGGTTGTACGAAGTGCCA
>DATDCF010000233.1:0-14542 GCA_036524475.1 Acidimicrobiia bacterium
GACCCCTTGACTGCCAGCTATGAGGGCGCGGTGCCCTTTTTCTCAATGACCACGAGGGGCTTTTCCCCGGTGCCCGGCAGCCGTGGACCAGTTTTGGACCAACTCAAAAATGAGATGGGGGCCCCCGTTATGAGACCCTGGGCAAGTCCCGAGCGTCAACCGGCCAACCGTCACGATGACACGTACAAGTTTCGTGGGCCTCAAAGTGGTGCCCGAGGACTTGCAACGCTGCCGCCAACGCTGCCCGGGTATCGGTCACCGACCCCTCAAGCTCGACCACACGCCGGGCGAGCTTGCGCCGACTCACGCGGTGCCCGTGGCGTCAAGGTAGGCACCGATCTTGTCGGCGGCGTCAGCTCCCGCACCCTCATCCAAGTGGCCGTAAATGTCCACCGTGGTCCTGATGGACGCGTGACCGACACGCTTGGAGACCGTCCAGATGGACCCGCCCACCGATCCCGTTCCACCCCAATGGTCCCCGTGACGACGAGCGCGCCGACCGATATGGGCACCGTGGTTTCCGCGTGGGACCCCAATCTGGTCCCCCCGACCGGCATGAGGGGCGCTCGATATGTGCCGATATCGGACGCTGCCTGATATGGGCGGCTCCGCTACCGAATCGCTGTTATGGGCGTGACGGAATACGTCTCTGATTCCCGGGGACTCGATGGGTAGATTTGTAGGTCCGACGCCCATGATGTTAACTGCACCGATTGGTGGCGATCCGACGGCGAGGAGCCGAGGGATGATCGATGTGACGGTTGCAACAACTGTGGAACGCCCCGTTGATGAGGTGTTCGCTTTTGTGGCCCATATGGAAAATGAGCCGCGGTGGCATACCGACATTCTGGAGGCCGAGCGTCTAACCGAGGGCGACGTCAGAGAAGGCACTAGTTATCGGGTTGAGTTCAGATCACAGCCGATGTCCCCACCTGAGGGGACAGTCGAAATAGTGAAGTTTGAGCCGGGCCGTCGAATCGTTTCGCGGTCAGACATGGGCAACATGAAGCCAGAACTGACTCACGTCTTTGACGAGGCGAATGGTGGGACGAGTATCACGCGTCGCATCCAGATCGAGACGAGTGGGCTCATGACTTTGATGAGTCCCGTGATGAAGTTGATGGTCCGTCGCCGCAATGTCCAGTTTCTCGACAACCTGAAACGGTTGTTGGAAGGCTAAACCCACGCAATTCGAGGTAACCACCGATGTTCGGTCCGATCGTATTCATAAGCCACAGCAAGGTCAAGAAAGGCAAATTAGAAGCGTTGCAGGAATTCAGCCGGGAGATGTTTCCGGTGATTCGGGCAGAGAAGCCGGGGACGGTTCTTCAATGCGGATACGTCAACGAAGAGGGAACGGACGTCCACTTCGTTCACGTCTTCCCGGACGCCGATGCGATGGACGCGCACATGATCGGCGCCGCCGACCGAAGCGGTAAGGCGAATGAATTCCTCGAGACGTACGAATTCGAGATCTACGGGACACCGAGTGAGGAGACTCTAGCGATGCTACGGCAGGCTCCTGGTGTCCGTGTCGCGGTGAGGCCGCTAGGTCTCGGTGGGTATATCCGGCTAGGCGACATCTAAACAGATAACCCCCGGCCGCCCTTCGAACAAGACCTTCAACCCCCCTCCGGACCGGCCTGGTTGTCTTCGAAGCTGGCGGAAGTGGCGGCTTCGATACGCGAAGAGAGGAATCCCCGGTCGGTTTCCCGACGCTGGCGGTGGGCTTTGTAATCCTCGACGATCCGTTCTCGGAACTCGTCCATGTCGGCCTGTGCGCGGCCTCGTCTGGCTGTCATCATCATCTTGGCTAATGAGCGTTGAAAGAGGGGACCTGTCGGCTTTGTTGCCGTCTGACTTAACCGTGTGCCCTCGTCGATCTGCTCAAATTGCAGATCGATGATCGTTTGGGTGCGTCTTCTCCCAGGCATCGGAATCAGCTGTTGTAGCACGACACGGTCAAAAGGCAACCAGTCCAATACGAGCTGGGTGACTATCATCCTTCCGTGGTAACACTGATATGTGCTGCCCGCCGCTACCCGTCCCTCCTTCCGGTCCAGCACCTCGTACCTGTCGGAGCCGATGATGAGGTTCCGAAACTCAGACTGGTTCGCATAGTTCCAAACGTGTTCGATCGGCATCGGAATGTCAGTGGCCAATGTCATAAGGACGTCTTCGGTGACATAGAAGGTTCGTCGGAGCTGCTTGGTCGCTTCATATACTAGATGCATGTCCTTGACCGTGACTGAGATCTCTCCAAAGTCAGGCACGATTTCCCGATGAGCGACCATTCCCTCAGCGCCCGAATCCACACCGAGAGCGTCGACCGCGGACTCAGTCAATAACAAATAGGCTCGCAGTCCGGCGTCGGCCGTGACCGAATTCTTGAGCAAACGATGGACCAGATTCACATCGGTCCCCACGAGCTGTCTGATATTGCCGACCGGCTGGATGGCGAATGATCCGTAATGAACGAAGAACTTCAGGTCGAGAGCCGAGACGTTCGCACAAGCCTGGCATTTGCATGTGTTGTTGAGGACCTTCAGGTCGATCGCACGTCGGAACTCGACATACGTCTCTTCGATCCTCTCGAGAAAGGTCTGAGCGGTCACGAATCCTTCTGCGAAGGCGTAGCTCAGGACCGCGTCACCCTCCAGTTGTGTGACAGTCATCGGAGGTCGCGTCTGCTCCACCACCAACTCCAAGAGGTCGGTCAGCGTCTGCCCAGCATGTTCCAACTCGGATTCATTCAGATAGGTCGTATAGCCGGTGATGTCAGCGATCAGAAAGAAGCCACGATGTTCCACACAAAACATCCTATGCAACTGACGAACACCCGGTCCAGCTACGCGGCCACGCTGGCCCAAATCCGAGATGACCGATTCGCCGGGCTTGACGGTGCCCACAAGGACCCGTTCCGATTCAAGGTGGTGATGCGGGCCGAGATGGGAATGGGACGCGGCACCGGCGGCCGTTCCCCGGGGTTCATAGAGATCGTCCTTGGCATGGTGGAGAAGTTTTACGGCGGGGTCGTGCAACAGATAACGCCGTGGCAACCCTCAGCGCCCAAACTCATACAGTCGAAGCCCCCCGCCGAACCCGAGGCAGATGCACCCGCCGTCGAATATGACCCGTTCTGGCGGACGCAACAACGCCCTGAGACCGAGGAAGGGTCCGACTTTTTCTAGACCGAATGGATTGAGCGGGCGGCAGCGGCCACATACGTGACCCGGTCGGTCGGCAATCCATCGCTGCCGTCTAGGCTCGACCCACAAGACACCGAGAGGAAGGGCCAGGGTCCCAACCTCTCAAACTTTCGGAGCCGTCCCCGTTTTCGGTCCCGAAAAATAGAGACCCGGCCGGTCGGCAAAGGTGGTTGCTCACTCGACCCGAACCCGGCCGGGTCTCTTTCAAGACCACACCCGGCCACCCGATGCCCGGCAGACCCCGAACCTTGCCTCCACGGTCAGGGGGACGGGTGCAAATAGGCATCGGGTCCACGAATCGGTCACCCTCAAACGCCATCATGGGACCTCTCCACTACCACAAGAAGGAGACCCCATGCCAGCCCTCACCGCTTGGTCAACTCTCGCTCTCGCCGTCATCGCCGGTATCGCGCTATTCGGTGCCCGCGGCCAGATCAAGGAGGCCCGCAAACTTCGCAAGTCAACCTCTCGGGCTTACGTCACGGTCCACGCCGAAGGAGACAAGGAGACCCAAACGATCAACCTTCACGTGACTAACGCCGGACTGACCCACGCTGAGAACGTGCGGGTCACGATTGACCCACCGTTGGAGGCGGCAGCGAGTTGGATCGACCACGACTAAACGGCAGCCTTTTGGTCTCAGCCGGTCCTACCGCCCGGTCTCACGATTTACACGGCCTTGACAACGGACCCGACCGGCTCGAGAGCGGCCTTCCGATGAGGTTCACCACCACGGTGACCTATGACTCACCCGCCACCGATGAGAAAGACAACAGCTACACCCATGACATTGACCTTGACGCCGCCGCCTACGCGGTGAGGCACTTCACGCTGGTGAAGAACGACAAGCGAACCAAGGCCCTTGAGTCCATCGCCACGATTCTCAAAGATCGGCTTCCGGTCTCCCGGTAAGGGACTCGGGAGGATTCGGGAGACCCGGACTCGAGCCCGGCAGCGGCCACACGTATGACCGTGTGACCCGGTGCATGGTCCCCTCTCGGGTTCGGGGCGCGATTCACGCCAGCACTCCCCCTCACGGCCCCGGGACCTTGGACCAGTTTTGGACCAATCTTGGACCAATCCGAGACCAAAAGAGGCACGAACTGACCAATACCGGCCTAAGGGTCGGCCATTCGTGTGACCGCTCAAAAACTCAACCACTACAAGAGAAAACCCCCGCCGTAGCGAGGGTTTTCAACTGTGGAGCTGAGGGGATTTGAACCCCTGACCCCTTGACTGCCAGTCAAGTGCTCTGCCAAGCTGAGCTACAGCCCCAGTCGATCGGGAAACGGCATTTTACCGGTCCGATTCCGGAAACCGGAATCCCTCGGTCGCGCTCCACCGGGCATTGAATCGCATGAGGGTCGCGGTAGAGTGTCACCGATTGGACAACACCGGTCTCGGGAGGGACAAGGGGATGTTGCAGCGAAGCAGAAGAGCCCTCGATTGGCGCGCCCGGCGAGTGACGGCGGGAATGAGGTCGCTGCCACGTTTCATCGTGATCGGTGGTCAACGATGCGGTACGACATCACTCTTCGACTACCTGTCCATACATCCCGGTGTGCGCCCAGCCTTCCGCAAGGAGATTCACTACTTCGACATGCACTTCGACCGGGGCGAGTCGTGGTACCGATCCCATTTTGCCCTCAGCCGTAGCATCAAACCCGGTGTGACAACCGGAGATGCGACACCGAACTATCTCGTCTACCCGACGGCGCCGGAACGAGCGCGGGCTATTGCCCCGAATACCAAACTCGTAGTGCTGCTGCGCGACCCGGTCGAGAGAACTCACTCGTCATGGCGGCTGAATTGCCGTCAGGGTTGGGAGAAACGCTCATTCGACCAGGCCATCGACGAGGAGTTCTCTCAAATGGAGTCTGTTACGACAGCGATCGAGCCACTGCCAACGGACCGCGAAGGAAGTCGGCGGGAGAAGTTGCGGTACGCCTACCTCCTCAAGAGCCAATACGCCGAACACATTGAGCGTTGGCTCTCGTTCTACCCGAGGGATCAACTGCTGGTCCTCCAGAGTGAGCACCTCTTTTCCAGTCCCGAGAAGCCACTGAATCAGTTGACTGAATTCCTGGAGATCGGCAAGGGTGATCCCGGTGGCTTTCCCCGGATCAATGAGACCGCCGCCGCCGATGATATAAGCGAGACGAGCAAACGCAGACTGGCCGAGCATTTAAAACCGCACAACGAGCGACTCAAAGAACTGGTGGAAATGGAGTTCGATTGGGCCTAGCCGGGAACCGGGCCTTAACGCGACCGACTGCGCACCGGTTCGAAAAGGCCTGCATCGACGAGCATCCCGATGAACTCTTCGGCGATCATTCTCTTCTGACCGGGGGTGTAGTGGACGAAATCGGCCTGTCCGGAGATTCCGCTCCCCTTTGTGATCCGGTCGACATCCAATACGGGGAAGTCGAGACGTTGTGAAAGCTCATTCAACGCGATATTGAACTCACGCCGCCTGATCTTGTTCGGACTGTTGGCGAACTTGTAGTCGAGGGAACCGGCTCCGGGATCGACCGAAAGCACGTTCATCATGATGACGTGGGCGCCACTCGCCTTTCGAATCTCGCTGATGATCGTCTCATAGTTCTTCATGGAATCTTCGAGGTCGATACGACCCATCTTTTCGAACGTTTTGGCAAACCAGATCATTGCCGACTTATCGGCAATCACCTCGCCCATATCACCCGACAACCACCATCCACCCGGATCGACCAGGAGACCATTTTCGCGATGGCGATACATGGTTCGCGACGTGTCGATACAAATGGAGAGCACGATGGCTCCAACCGGAAACGGCTTGATCCCTATCTGATGCGGCGGCTTCATGTCTTTCATCAAGACGCGTGGCTCGAAGTAGCCGGGGACCAGATTAAGGCGCTCGGTGACCTCCCGCGTCAACGCCGGGTCCGGCAGATTCAACGACTGGACGAAGAGATCAGACCTGGACTCAGGCGCAGATGAGATCGACGCTAGGCAAAAAGGCCGCTGCGGATTCCGGGCGAGGCGCGGGCCAGCGACCGTCAGCGTCGCCACATCACAAGCGCCCATGAGAAGGACACCAAGCGGTTCGCCGCTCCCCTTGGGCGAGACGAACAAATCGGTGCGGGAAACGCTTTTCCCCAATCGGTATTTCACCAGATTGCGGGCGCTTCGGGCCTGGCGCTCGACGGCACTGTCGTTTCCGATGACTCTTCGAACTGTCCTGGACATACGGTTCATACATCCTCCCGGGTCGCTCGATCTGCATCATCACGCCTCATCCCGACGCGAAATCTGCGCGAATTAGAGACGTCTCCCGGATGTGATGATCCTTCCCGGGACATGATTCCAACAAGGTCGCCGACGGGCACCGATTCACCCTCAGGCACTATTATCTCGTGGAGGAATCCGTCAGAGGCAGCGATGGCTGTCAGACGAAGGTGTCGACCGGTTTTCCGCCCATGCCCTTCGGTGAGACGACTGTGTAGATCTTCAAACCGGAGATCGAACATCGGATCTCCGTCTGCGACAACACTTCCCGGCGAAAGATGCCATCTTTCGATTATCCCCACGGAAGTACGTCGGTCATATCGAGGCATCAGGAGCTGCATACCGTCAGACTTGATCAGGACAGCCACCTCCGGAAGGTCGAGAATCAGTTCGCTCGCCTCTTCGGCGATGTTCTCGCTGGCCGACTCCGAGTAGCGGCCGAGTTCGATCACGTGTTCGTCAGCGCCCAGTTCGGCGACGAGGCGATCGACATCGACTGTGACGAGGTCGGAGTCGACGGCGGCCCTGTCGAGGGCGAGGGCGAGGCGGTTGGCGAGCATCCTCATCGTCTCACCGTTCGGAGAAGGCTTATTCCCTCCACGAAAGACTGTGGACGTATTCAAAACGACCAGGTGGATGTGCTCGGGAAGTGTCGTTGCGACTCTCTTTAACATCACGCCGACGCTCTCCGCATCTGGCTGCTCGAGCAGTTCGAAATCGCGATCCAACCACTCGATGGCGTCACTATCCCAATGCGACGCATAGTCATCGGGGGGCTGGACAAGATAGCCTTCGGCCCTGTTGCGGAACACCGCCGAGCCGACCAGGTCGTAGTGGAGTGAATGGACCAGAGCCGCAGTGCCGAACCGGGCAGGCGACTCGAACATCGACTGAAACCATCCATCCAACACCTGGGGCGGTCCCGATGCCGGCCGGGGAGAACCGGCGTCGAGTCGCTGCGCCAGAATCGTTGATGCGTTGCCAGCAGCCACGACAATTTCTAGGGCGGATTCAGGAAGTGCGGCGAGAACCCGATCCTTGATTCTCGAACCAACTCCTGATTGGACCAGGTCCGGACCGGCCAACAATACGATGTTCGTCGGCGTTCTCATTTCTCCTGCAAAGCCGTCCTGTGATGTAATTACATCCTCCCCCACATCGAAATTCTAGTGGGTCAAGAGTCTGACGTCACCAAGAAATGTCTAAGCAGCGTCGAACCAATCGACCAACTGAGCACCGACCAACTCCTCCCCCGCCGGTGAGAGGTGACAACCGTCGGAATCAACAGTACCCGGACCGAGCGGGCCCGTCACCGGGCCTTTGACCACTCCAAGCTCGGCAACCGCCCAATCGGCCAGTTCCCAAGAAATCGCCACACCGTTCTCACCGGTCTTACGGCAAACGTAGCCCTCCTCGTACAGGTTGATCCCGCTCATATAGATCGTTACATCGCCGTATTGCTCGCGGAGACGATCCACGATGTGCGCCACGGCCGCCTGGTCGCTGGAAGTCATCTCAGTTTGATTCTTCCCCCGAACACAGAGCTGTGCCCAAATGGCCACGACCTTACCTGCGGCAACGCTTGCAGACAGTCCGGCCCAGTATCCGTCGTAACCTTGGTCGGTCGGGTCGCCCCAGGATAGAAAGTCGCCACCACCCAGAGGTGTGGAGATCAGACGATCGACATCCGACAAGGCCAGGTAGCCGTCAACGTGCTGTGCCGTGTTGGAACATCCGAGAACACCAATGTCGCCGGTTCCGCCGGCGACCACCGTGCTGCTGTCCGTTTGCCCGACCAAGGTAGAGGTGGATACCGCAGACGTGGACGTCGTGCTGGACCGCTCACGTTCGGTGGAATTCGGACGTGTGGAAGAAGCGGTATCCCCGCCACATCCGGCCAGCACAACCACCACCACAAGTATTAGAAGGGTTTTTGGCGACGTAAACGCCTCGCGGTGCATCGTCGATATCGTAGTGTTCATCGCCTCTGCACATCCGACGACTGGTGGAATGCCGGTAGCTCCGGGCGCTGGATGTCAACCGTCGGTCGAAACTGGTTCCGTCCAGTCGAGCTTCGTCGCGTCGGCCCAGAGACGTTCCAGACCGTAGTACTCTCGTTGCTTCTCCTGGAACAAGTGAACGATAATGTCGCCAAAGTCGAGCAGAATCCATTCCCCCTCCGATCGACCCTCGCTGCGCAAGGGCTTCAGGTCGAGGTCTTCGCGGAACCGGTCCTCGACCCCTTCGGCCAGAGCCTGCACATGAGGACGCGATGTCCCGGTGGCGATGACAAAAATGTCCGAGAGAACAAACTGCTTTTCGACATCGAGGAGCGAGATGTCGAGCCCTTTCTTGGATTGGATGGCGTCGGCGGCTCTGTATCCAAGATTTCTACTGCTCTCTAAGACGATGACTCCATTTCGGTCGTTTCCCGCACACTATCGCGGATTTCCCCGTTCGCATAGGGAATGTGATGGTCCGGTATCGACATTTCGAGTGGAACAACCGGGAACCCGGCAAACGCGTGCCGGAGGGACGATCAACCTACCGCCCGGTCGCCGACGTCGGAATCGGTCGTAAGGCGGAGAGGCTTGAGGTATTTGCCGGTGAGATAACTCGCCGCCGCGACCAGGTCATACACCAGTTGCTTCCCCAGCTTCATCCGGTCGTCGACCAGAAGGTGGCCCACAGTGAGGTAGCAACGAAGGCTCTCGGCGATACCCAAAGGGGCCGCCGTGACAGCTCCGATATAACTGCCGAAACGTCGCCAGTTGGGAAAAGCTAGTCGGTTCTCCGTCGTCGGGTCATACCAGGCGTTGCGATCGTGGCTGAGGCGATTGTTACCGGATCGACCGTGGCTGCGCACTGAGCGGTATTGATGCTCTCGCAAATGGAACTCGCTGTTTCCTGCGTGAGTGACCCTGCCATACAACATCGCCTCGGCGACGAGGTTGCGGTCACTCCCGGCGAAATGGCCGTGAAGGCCGGTCGACTCGAGTTGCTGACGTCGATAGACCCCAAAAATGAGAGACGCCGGGGCAGACCGGGCCGCGGCGCGGAATCGCACATGCGGCTCGGCAGAGTACAGGTCCTCAGAAATGTCGAACTCTTCCAACTTCTCGCCATCGATGTCGACTCTAAACGGGCGTGCGATTGCCACAACTGCGCTGGGATCTGAGTCGAGCGCCTCGCTCGCCGACCGGAAGAAGTCAGATGTTGTCAGATCGTCGTGGGCGTTCCATGCGAAGAACACACCGGACGACGCCCTGAACACCTCGTTGTAGTTTTCCGCCGCGCCGATGTTGGTGTCCTGGTGGATACTCCTGACACGTTCATCATCGGCTTCGTGACGGGCGATGATCTCGGACGTCCGGTCGGTTGATGCGTTGTCAGAGATTACGATTTCGAGATTCGGATAGTCCTGTTTGCGTAAGGCGTAAAGCGTCTCATCCAGGAACTGCTCACCTTGGTAAACGGGAACACCAACAGAGACCAGAGGCGCGAGCGAAGTGGCTCGCCTATCCTCGCCGGTGCCCGCCACCTGCCTGCCGCGGCTACGTTTCATGCCCGGCACCGATGGTCGCCGCTTGACGGGTTGGACGAACGGAACAAACTGAGTGGCACCTCAAGCACCACACACCCGGCAGAATCACAATTACACCCCAATCGGAAACCTCCCGTTCCCACTGTTAAGACTAGGCCAACCGTCGGTCTTATCAAGGGCGATAAATTGGAATTTCGTCGGCATTTTGGCGCGACACGCACCCATCAGACCCCGATGGACCGCGACAGCTCTACCCCGACTCTGTTGGGCGGCTACTGGCTTCCGACGTATAGCCGATTGACCTGGATGTATTCGTGGACACGCGCGGGTACCAGGTAGCGAAATGGCTTCCCTTCCCTCGCCATCGCCCGAATCGTTGTGCTGCTGATATCGAGGGCAGCCATCTGCAAAACTCGGGCGCCCGGAAGATTCGACGCCACTGAGTTCGTATCGGTACCGGGGCGGGGTAACACCAAAAACCGCGCTCGCTCCACGACTGCATTTGCCTGGTGCCAGCTATCAACGCCACCAGCAGCGTCGGCACCCAGGATCAGGTACAAGTCCTCATCGTCTTGAAATGAATTCAGGGTGTCGATGGTGTACGTGGGGCCAGGCCGATCCACCTCCCTGGTATCCAACTCGAAACCCGGCGCGTCAGCGATGGCAAGAGCGACCATCGCGACACGATGATTTGCCCCTGTGACGTCACGATCGGCCTTTTGCCATGGGTCACCGGCGGGGACGAACAAGATCCGGTCGAGTTGAGCGCCGGCGAGCGCAGTCTCCGCCGCATGGAGATGGGCGAGGTGAATCGGGTCGAAGGTTCCGCCGAGAATTCCGGTTCGCACGGGTCCGAGGATAGGGCTGTGGCGGTGTCACCAGACGTAGTGCCCTCGATATATCTGTGTTGCGACAGCCGAATTGGCCCAATGGGTCGACGTATTGCCCGTCGATTCGGATCGAAAGATGCAGCGATGGCGTCTGATGCGCCATCCCGCTGAGTCCAACAAATGATCCAGCGACCACATTTTGCCCGCTCGAGACCAGAATTCCGTTCAGGTAGGACACCGAAACTTTGAGTCCTGGAACAGCTTCGATCGTAACCGCTTGCATCCCGGCGACCGACCCGGCAAAGGTCACCACACCCGAGACCGGCGCTTTGACAACTGATCCAGGGATCGAGGCGAAATCGACACCCCAATGACCTGCGTACTGGCCAACCGGCGCGTACGGGGCTACCACAGACCCGTCAACAGGTGGCACAATGCAGACCGCCGCTAAGAACAAGAAACTGAACAATCAACCAACCTCTTCTTCCTACCGTACCGGTGGGCACGATTGCCGAATAGGGGTCTGTGGCTAAGTTGAGATTGGAAAGGACGCCATGACAATTCGCATAGGCCTGATGGGATTCGGGCGGATCGGCCGCAATGTCTTCCGGCTGGTCCACAATCGCGACGACCTCGACGTGGTCGCAATCAGTGACATCGCAGAACCGCGCGCACTCACATATCTGTTGAAGTACGACTCGATATACGGGCGTTTTCCGATGGAGCTCTCCCAAGCCGACGGGTTGCTCAACTACGGGCCAAAATCGGCGGTGTTCCTGAACGCACGGGAACCGGGCGACGCCAACTGGGCGGCCCACGGGGTGGATGTCGTTCTCGAAACGACCAGCAAGTACCGATCGGCAGAGTCGCTGCAGAAACATCTCGACAACGGGGCGCGCAAGGTCGTCCTCACGTCGAGCCCTGAGACACCTGGTGAGATCCCGCTGTTGCTACGGGGGATCAACGACTCGATTCTCACGCCGGATCTCGATATGGTTGCGCTCGGGTCAAATACCTCCAACGCTATTGCGCCTGTGCTGAAGACACTGGATCAGTCGTTCGGAATCCAGCGAGCCTTCATGACGACCGTAAAAGCCATGTCCAATGCTGGCCGACTCGCAGACGTTCCCACCGACGACTTCCGCACCAGCAGGGCGGCTGGTGAAAACATCATCCCTGCGACTACGAATTCCGCGGAAATCATCAGCGACGCCCTACCCGAACTTGCCGGGAAACTCAGCGCCGTCGCACTCAACGTGCCGGTGATCGACGGTTCCACTGTGGATCTGGTCACACAAGTGGCATCGAGCCCTTCGATCGAAGACGTAAACGACGCCATCCACACGGCAATTGTGAACAAATACCCTGATGTGATGGCCTACGTCGACGATCCGATCGTCTCTTCCGACGTCCGTGACGAGATACATTCGGGGATCTTCGACAGCCTCGCCACCATGGTCACCGGTGGAAATCTGGTGAAGACCATCACATGGTTCAACAATGGTTGGGGATACTCACATCGGGCAGTCGAAGTCGCCTCCACCGTTGCCGCATTTTTGGAAGGAGATCGATCATGACCCGCGTTGCAATCAACGGATTCGGCAGGATTGGCAGGGCAGTATTTCGGATTATCGCGGGCCGGTCGGAATCCGGGATCGAGGTGGTGGCGATCAACGATCTCTCCGACGATGACATCCTTGCCTATCTCCTCGAGTATGACTCGGTCATGGGACCATTCGATCAGGACGTATCGGTGTCGGATGGTGTTATGTCTGTCGGTACCCATCAGGTGCAGATGCTGATGGTGCGGGATCCGGCCGACCTTCCTTGGGAAGAGCTCGGCGTTGATGTGGTGATTGAGTCGACGGGTGTCTTCCGGGACCGGGCAGCTCTCAACAAACACATCGATGCCGGGGCGAAAAGGGTCATTCTGACGGTGCCGTCCATGGATCCCGTCGATCGGACTGTGGTTCTAGGAGTCAACGATCAGGATCTGGACAAAGACGACATCCTGGTGTCCAACGCCTCGTGCACCACAAACTGTTTAGCCCCGTTGGCCAAAGTGCTGGACGACAGCTTCGGGATCGTAAAAGGTGTGATGACCACTGTCCATGCCTACACCAACGACCAGCGCCTCGCCGACGTGCCCCACTCCGACCTGCGTCGGAGCCGGGCAGCCACCGAAAACATCATCCCGACAACGACCGGCGCGGCGGCGGCCGTGGGTGAAGTGCTGCCGCAACTCGATGGCAAGCTCGATGGTATGGCGATGCGGGTACCCGTACCTGACGGATCCACCGTCGACCTCGTGGTCGAACTGAGTCAGGATGTGACGGTGGATCAGGTCAACGCCGCGGTCAAAGCTGCAGCCGACGGGCCGCTCGCCGGAATAATGGAGTACAACGAAGACCCCATCGTCTCGACGGACATAATCGGCAACCCGCATTCCTCCATTTTCGACGCAGGTGCCACGCAGGTTCTCGGTGGAAACCTGGTGAAAGTGATGTCCTGGTACGACAACGAATGGGGTTACAGCAACCGGGTCGTAGATCTCATCGAACGACTCGGCGAGGTCATTTCCGAGGACTAGTCCCCGGTTCTTTCTCCGTTTGGTGCCACATATGGCACTTCTATCCGTCGGAAAGTGGGTTTTGGATTTTGGACCAGAGTTGTTCCGGAGTCACCGGGACCTGGATGTCGTCGCGGCCGAGAGCGTCACATACGGCGTTGAGGATCGCAGGGGTCGAGCCGATGGCACCGGCCTCACCGATTCCCTTGGCGCCAAGCGGGTTCGTCGGTGTCGTGGTCACGGTCCCGCTGAGCTCGAACAGAGGTAAAGAGACGGCACTCGGGATGAGATAGTCCACGAACGTCGATGTCACCAGATTGCCGTCGACGTCGTATCGGGCCGCTTCCCACATCGCCTGCCCGATCCCCTGGGCCAGCCCTCCGTGGCGTTGGCCGTCTGCCAGCATCGGGTTAACGATGTTCCCGGCGTCATCCACTGCCCACATTCGTTCCAGAGTGGGCGCCCCGGTCTCGCGGTCGATCTCGACCCACGCAAGATGCATTCCATAGGGAAAGTTCAGTCCACCTGACTTGAGGTGGACTTCCTCGTCGAGGCCAGGAGTCAACCCTTCGGGGACGTTGCCTCCGAGGGCCGCACCAACGATATCGGTCCAGCTGACACTCACGTCGGTGCCCACAACCGTGGCTTTGGATCCTGCAAGCTCAATGTCGACATCAGCAGCCTCCATGAGATGCCCAGCGATCTTCTTGGCCTTTTCGGCCACCTTCCCTGCAGTGGCAAAAGATGCGGAGCCGCCCTGGGCCAACGACCGTGAGCCGGAGGTGCCCCAGCCATACGGCGACGTGGCGCTGTCGCCCTGCTCGATCTTCACCTTCTCGATCGAGATTCCGAGTTGGTCGGCTACAAGCTGTGCGAAAGAAGTCCGGTGTCCCTGGCCCTGGTCCAGTGTCTCGACGTACACCGAAACCGATCCGTCGGCATGTACCTGGATTCGAGCCGCCCCCCAGTCTTCGAATCCACAAACTTCGACGTAGGCGGCCAGACCGAGTCCGACCAGCTTGCCTTCGGCCCGGGCGGCATCCCTTTTGGCTTTCAACCCTTCGTAGTCGGCAAACTCCAATAGCTTGTCGAGAGTCTTCTCATATTCACCGGTGTCGAACTC
>DATDCF010000234.1:0-4021 GCA_036524475.1 Acidimicrobiia bacterium
GGATGACCGAGACCAATCCCGTCGCATCTGCGGCAGTCATGAAGCCGGCCATGGAGGAATGGGAACTAGAACGACAACTCGATTTCATGGAGACTGCAGGCATCACGATTCCCGGTCTCCAGGTGAAGATCGTCGACGAGATCGGTGACGAACTGCCCCACGACGGCGTGGCCTTTGGTGAGCTCCTCATCCGGGGCCCGTGGATCGCCGCTGAGTACTACAAAGACCCGGAGGCGTCGTTGAAGCAGTTCGACGATGGCTGGCTTCGGACCGGGGATGTCTGCAAGATCACCCCGGAGGGGTACATCCGTATCACCGACCGGGCCAAGGACGTGATCAAATCGGGTGGGGAGTGGATCTCTTCGATCGATCTGGAGAATGAGATCATGGCCCACCCCGAGGTCGCTGAGGCGGCGGTGGTCGGACTGCAACATGAGAAGTGGCAGGAGAGACCGGTCGCGTTTGTGGTCAGGGCACCGTCGGCGGAGGTCACCGAATCCGACCTCGAAGCCTTCCTATCCGGGCGGGTTGCGAAGTGGTGGCTGCCGGACCGCTATGTCTTCATCGACGAGCTACCCAAGACCGGCACCGGCAAGTTCGATAAAAAGGTACTCCGCAAGGAAAATGCCGACCTACTGCTTTGAATCGCTTCACCGGAAGAATTCCCACATGCCGATCGATACCGCTGTGAAGAATCCCAGCAGCGCATAGGTGGTTGCCACCGGGACCATGGCGCTATCCGTCAGGTAACCCGATTGCGGGTTGATCAGTATTTGGAAAACCTTCCGTCGCGCCATGCGATAGCTTCCTTGAGTCCGTGTTCGACGGCGATGCGTTCGAACTCCTCACGTTCGGGGGCACGGTCAGACTCGATCACCGCTCCCAGTTCGACCCCTGCACGTAGCGCCGCGCGAAACCCCGCTTTCTCCCAACTGGCGTTAATTGCCCGTTTGGTCAGTGTCATCACAGCCGGGTCGACCGCGGCGAGATCATGGGCCAATCTCATGGTCTCCGCCTCCAAATCTTCCACCGCTACGACCCGATTGACCAGACCCAGTTCCAAGGCCCGGGCAGCGGTGATCTTGTCGTCGCCGGTGAGGATGAATTCCTTGGCGGCGCGCGCTCCGACAAGCCAGGGGAGGACATGTGCGACGACCGCTGAGCCAAACCGAATCTCGGGTTGGCCAAAGACTGCGTTGTCGGCGGCGACGGTGAGATCGCACATCATCATCAGATCGCATCCACCGGCGAGACAATGCCCGCGAACGCTGGCGATCACTGGCTTGGGATGGTCGAAGACCTCGAGCAGGCGGTCGAGACTGTGGTTGAGCGAATCGAGGCTCGCGTCGTAGCTATCGCGCACCACTTCTTCGTCGAGGTCATACCCGGCGCAGAACGATCGACCCGCCCCGGTGAGGACCACCACCCGGACCTCCTCATCTGCCGCCGCCTCTGCCAATCTGACCGACAGTTCCCCGGTCATGGCCGACGACATGGCGTTCAGCTTCTCGGGACGATTGAGGGTCAGGGTGCGAACAGGGCCGTCATCGCTCACCAGTACGAGATCGGTCATCAGCGCATCTCTATCAGAGCATCGACGGCTACCACCGAGGTTTGTCCGACAATGAGCGGGTTGACATCGATCGAGGCGATCTCGCGGTGGTGGTCGACCACCAGTTCCGAAAACCGGGCAACTGCTTCTGCCAGACGGTCCACGTCGGGCGCGGCTTTGCCCCGGGTGCCGTCGAGGATGGGACGGATCCGGAGTCGATCGATGGCTTCCCTTGCCCGTGCCTTGTCGACGGGAGGAATCATCGCCACGTGGTCGTCGAAGTATTCGACCAGGACGCCGCCCGCCCCGAGCAGGATCACTGGCCCGAACTGCGGGTCGGTGTACATGCCCAGCGAGACTTCAACTCCCGGTGCTATCTGTCGGGCGATGGTTACCCGGTTGCCGAGTCGACTTTGAAAGTCGGCCACCACCGCACGAAGGCCCGACT
Organism: Acidimicrobiia bacterium; assembly: GCA_036524475.1. Classification (GTDB taxonomy): domain Bacteria; phylum Actinomycetota; class Acidimicrobiia; order Spongiisociales; family ZC4RG35; genus MA-ANB-1. The sequence continues at coordinate 2,001 of DATDCF010000234.1, forward strand.
CGTCGACGACATTGAGCGTGACACCGTCCACATCAGACTTGTGGGAGACGCCAGCGGTCTTGATCACGACCGGATATCCGATGGCCCCGGCCGCCGCCACAGCCTCATCGACCGAGCTAGCTATGGTCGAGACGGGTCCCTCAATCCCGTATCCGGAAAGAAAATGGAGGCCGGACATCTCTGTCAACGCCTGGGACGGAAGCGGCTGGGGGTCGGAGAGTCGCTCGCTTTCTGACGGGCGTTTCCGGTAGAGCCAGTCGTCGAAGAGATGTGACAGGGCTCGCAGTGCCGTTTCGGTGCCTTCGAGTACCGGAATCCCGGCTGAACGAAGGAGGCGCGCCTGGAGTGGGTCGACCGCCGAGGCGAGGTTGGCGATAACGACCACCGGTTTGTCGGTCGATGACAGGGTCTGGATGGCTGCGCTGCTGTAGGCGTCGTCGGGCCGTTCCTCGGCGGTGAGGTCGACACAGAATGCAACAGCACCGACCGAATCATCATCGGCGAGGACACCCAGAGAGTTCGCGAAGACTCCTTCGGCGTTTCGCCCCGTGCCCCAGGCGTCGACCGGGTTTGCCGCTTCCAGACCGGGGTCGAGAAATCCCTCGAGGCGGGAAGTAGTTGTGGGGGAGAGGTCGGGAAGGGTCACCCCGACCCGGTGGGCGATGTCAATCAGCATTGCACGCTCCCCACCGGAGTCGTGGACTGCGCCCAGACCATAGGCCGTGGCCCGACGGGGCGAGTTGAAAATCTCGATCGTGTCCAACAGTTCATCCGGCGAATTCACCATGTGGACCCCGAAGTGGTCGAAGATGGCCTGAAAAGTCGTCTCCTCGCCGGCTAATGCTTCGCTGTGGGTGGTCACCGCCGCCTTTCCGCGGGGACTCTCCCCAACCTTGAGGACGACGACCGGAATCCCCACGTCACTTGCCCGGGACAGGGCGGAGGAAAACCCGTCCGGATTTCGCACTGTTTCCAGGAAGAGTGCGATCACCCTGGTACTTTCCCGGTCCAACACCCATTCGATGTACCGGTCCATGGTGGTGTTGAGTTCCAGGCCGCTGGAGACCACGAGATTGAAACCCAGCTGGCGGCGGTTGTGGAGCATGGCCGAGAACAGCGACCCGGAATGGCTGATGAAGGCGACACCACCGGGATCGAGTTCTGGCTGGAAAAACCCGCATATCCTCACGCGATCCTCGATATTGAGGTACCCCATTCCGTTGCCACCACAGATCGGAACACTGGCATGGTTGGCGATGGTGCGGAGTCGGTCCTTGAGCGGGCCGCCGTCTGAGGCCATTCCGTGACAGCTGGCAAAGATGGCAGCAGCCTTGGTCCCGGCTGCGATCGATCTGGCCAGCTGTTCTTCGAGTCTGTCGTTGGCGACGGCGAGAACGGTGAGGTCGGGGGCGTCCGGTAGCTCGCCGATCGACGGGTAAGCGGTTGCCCCGTGGATCTTCTCGTAGCCGGGATTGACAGGATAAACCTTGCCGCCGAATCCGCCATCAACCAGCTGCCGGTAGGCGAGATCTCCGACGGAGCCGGCCCGTTCGGATGCGCCGACGATGGCGACCGAAGAAGGGTTTAGCAGGGGATCTAACTTTGCAAGGGGGGGCTGTATCTCTGCAAGGGGGGGCGACCCCCCTTGTATCCCCCCGACAGGGCTAGCTGGTTTGTTGACTGGGCTGGGAGTCAAGTGCGCCGCTCCTCCGAGTTTTGTGCATTATTGCGTAAGACGATATTCATGGATAACTGAATGGCGGTTCAGGATACTTATTCGGCCGGGAAGACGCAGGTATGCCATCATCAGCGCGTGAGTCCAAGACCGAAACTGACCGAGAGTCGTAGACGTGACATTCTCGAGGCAACCATCTCCGCCATCGCCGAACGTGGCCTCTGCGATACCCGGATTGCTGACATCGCCGAGATCATCGGAGCCAGCCCGGCACTTGTCCTCTACTACTTCCCGTCCAAGGCCGCACTGCTCACCGACGCACTGATATATCAGGATCAATTGTTCT
>DATDCF010000235.1:0-2327 GCA_036524475.1 Acidimicrobiia bacterium
CATCCTGCGCGTCCGACTCCAACAGAAGCGGATCCGCAGCAGCACCACCAGCATCAACAGCATCGAGCACACCCTGCCAAGCGGCAGCGTTGAAACTGCGGTCATCGACACCAGCCAGGTCCGTCACCAGACAGGTCACAATTGCCTCGGCCGTTTCACCCAGCGTCGTTGTCGTCTCTTCGCCGGCCGTAGTCGTCGTATCTTCGCCAACGGTCGTTGTCGTATCGCCGGCAACAGTTGTGGTCGTTGTGGTTTCGGGTTCTTCATCACCGCCGTTGAACACAAAGAAGAGAATCACGGCTAGTAACACCGCGCCCCCGCCAATCCACCACCAAGTTCTATTTTCCAAGTTTGATCCTTCCATCAGTTATGGGACGGTCCTGCGACCTTCCGCCGAGCAGGCTAGTGCTTCCGTTGTCTGTGCTGCCAGACAAACAAGGGGCGAGTCTCTCCGATCGCCAAATCCCGACGCCGCCTCATATAGAGAGTCCCGGTCGGTGAATCAGCCGATTTCGATTACGAGCTTTCCCAGGGCTCGATCTTCCCCCAGGTGGCGCAGCGCTTCGGGTGCCCTTTCCATGGTGAAGGTTTCTTCGATATACGGGCGGATCGTGCCGGTCACGACCATTTCAGCGACCCGGAGGAGATCCTCTTTGCCGGGCCGCGCCATAAACACCCCCAGCTTTCGGTCGCCGGTCGACAGCATTCGCCCAACTGTGGCGGCCGAAAGGAGACCGCGTACCGGGCCGCCGACCACCGAGTATCGGCCACCGGGAGCCAGTATCCGACGGTTATCAAATATGGACCGCCCGCAGACCAGGTCGAGAATGAGGTCATATGGCGTCTCGGCCTTGGTGTAGTCAGTCCGGAGGTAGTCGATGACATGGTCGGCGCCGACATGGCGCATGAACTCCTGTTTCAGGATGTTGTCTACCCCGGTCACTTCCGCTCCTTCGGCCTTAGCAATCTGAATTGCCAGAGCACCCGATCCACCGCCTGCACCATTGATAAGGACCCGATCTCCCGGGCCGACTCTCCCCGAAATGCCCTGAAGAGCAATGATCCCCGCCTGTGGAAGGGTGGACGCGTCGGCAAACGTGACGGAAGTCGGCTTGCGGACCAGGGGCGCCGTCTCGGGAACACATACATACTCGGCGAACCCGCTCCCACCGTGGTACATGACGTCGCCGAACACCTCATCGCCGGGCCGCAGTGACTCGACAGCACTACCGACGGCTTCCACCCGACCTGCAATGTCCGAGCCGAGTATGGGCTGGCGGGGTCGACGCAATCCACCTATCCGGGCGTATAGCGGCTTCCCGATCAGATTCTCCCAGTCCGATCGGTTCAAAGAGGCCGCCATCACCTTGATGAGAACGTCATTTTCGCCCGGAACGGGAGCCTCCACGTCGCGGATCTCGAGGACCTCGGGAGGCCCGTAACGCTCATGTACGATCGCTCTCACGGTTGCGGCATAGTCGCATTCCGGGGTATCAGCCGCAAATATCTGTCATCATTGTGAAGTGAAAGCCTTCGTGATCCTGGTGATTCTTGCCGTGGCGGGTTGCAGCCAGTCGACACAGAACCCGTCACCCTCCACCCTCGGTTCTACAACGACCGGTCTCAGCACAACCACGACCGAAGGCGCCAGCACGACCACCACGGCAAGCACGACCACAACCACTGCTCCGACCACAACAACATCGTCTGCAGGAGGAACTCTGAGCATTCTGTTTGTGGGGAATAGCCACACATCGACGCACGACATCCCGCGGACAGTCCGCGAACTGCTCGATTCGGATCCCGCACGACAAACCACTGTGGAGCTGATGTCTGCCGGGTTCCTGAGGATCGCCGCCAACGATGTTGCAATCACCGATGCAATAGGAAGTGGCGATTGGGACATCGTCGTCCTCCAGGGTCAGGAAATCAGCCAGTCCCATTCGATTGCCTACAGCCAGGAAGAGGCTGTTGCGCTCGCCGAGTTGGCGATTGAATCCGGAGCCCGCGCGTTGCTCTTCTCGGAGTGGCCCCGGAAGGGCATAGATGAGACCGAATACATCGAAAACATCTACGACGAAATAGCTGAAGCATCCGGTGCCGAAGTCGTTCCGGTCGGGAGAACTTGGGATTTGTACCTCGCGGACCTGCCCGATAACAACCTGTGGGCCAGCGACGGTAACCATTCGAATTCGGACGGCGCATTCCTTGCCGCTGCGACCATCGCACACATCATCGCCGGACCCGACGCGAGCCTGACCACCGACACGGCCCACGAACACTTCCTCAGGACAGCCCGGCTGACAGTCGAAAGTTATCTCGCCGGC
>DATDCF010000236.1:0-13871 GCA_036524475.1 Acidimicrobiia bacterium
GGTCTTGCGGATCTATGGCGGGCTGAAGATCGCCACCTGGGTCCTCAGGAACCGGTCCAGGCTCAGCGCAATCCATGCCAATGCGCTCACCGGGCTCAATCTGAGCCTTCCGGGAGCGATTCTGAGCCGGCGACCGGTAGTGGTGTGGATCCATGATCCCGTCGGGTCGAAATGGGGCCGGATATTTGGCCCCATCGTCCGCAGGCTCATCCCGGATCTGCGGATCGCCGCCGTATCGAGGACCGCAGAATCGGTCGCAGTCGTGAATCGGCTCTGCGACGAGGGTGACGCCCGGATCGTGCCGAATCCAATTTCAGCTGAAGAGGTATTGGCACCACATCCCACACCAAAACGGGATGTCATCACGATCGGGCTCCTTGGCGGATCTTCTCATCGCAAGGGGTTCGATCTGTTGCCGGCAGTCGCCGAGGAGCTCCTCGACCAGCCCGTTCATTGGATTCTGTTCATGACCAAGCTCGCCGATGACGAATCGCAATCCGTATGGGCACAACTCGATACGCTTCCTGACGGGCTGATTTCGCATCCCGGCAAAGTGACCAATGTCGCCGAAGCCTACGCCCAGGTCGATTTGGTGTTTTGCCCCTCTCGCAATGAGTCATTTTGCCGGGTTGCCGCTGAAGCGATGATGAATGGCTTGCCTGTTGTCGCTAGCGACATTCAGCCTCTGCGGGACCTGTTGGGCGACGATGCCGCCGGAATCCTGTTCCCCACGGGCGACAGTCATGCCGCAGCGGCGGCGATTAGAACACTGGTCAGTGATCCTGATATGAGAGCGAGCATGGGTGAAGAGGGTCGACGACGATCCGGCGAGTTCATGCCGGAGGGAATTGCACACCAGCTAATGGGACTTTACGGGCTGTAGGCGGGAACAGACCGCTCAGCCCTTTAAGTCAATCGAACGGGTCCAGTTCCTCTGCATCTGGGAACTCGGTCGAGATCCTGGCCTCTGAGCCAGCAAAGGTGTCCGGAATTTCCACTTCCGGATCGCCCAGGATGGCGACAACACTACCGACCATGACCCGGGAGCCTTCCTCGACGTCCTGTCTGCGGAGCACCACATTCGACTCGGCGGAGACCAGCCTTATCGTGACGCTACCTCGCCCCTCCCGTCGATAGACTCCGTCGTTTATCCGACGTTGCCTCAGCTTCGAGGTCGAACCAAGGAGCGAAGCGCGCTTGGTCCGACGCAAGGCGAGAAAGTCATCGATCTCGATGTCACAAACCGGAGATCCGAAGGGAACCGGGGCGCCCTCGTCGATATGCCACTTCGTGAGGATCCCGCCCTCGAAGGCAGGGTCTGCTCTCGGGATGACCAATTGCAAGATCAAATTCTCCTCCTATCCCCTCTTCAGACGCATTTGACGTCTCAATACCGCTGAAACCCGCTTCGATTGCCAGGAGACGGCGGAGGCGCCCACTCGAAGGCGTGTGCCAATACTAGGTGGCAAGAGGTCTACCTGATAGCCCAGATCTTTCAGCAGGCCCCCGGCGATCGCTTCGAAGACCATTCGATCCCGGTCCTTCATCTCGGCGGTCCAGTCCCTCAGTCCCTTGGTCACCGGCTTGGCCAGGTTGATGAATGCCCCGGGATTCTTCGAACCGGCGATCAGACGAGCAGAGCTGTCCTGGTAGCTGAGCATGTCTTCGGTGTATTCGAGTTCCAGGAACTTGCACATGTCGCGGGCAACGGTCTCGGGATCGGCAACCGTGTCCTCGTAGCGAACTTCGAGGTACCGGGTCGCGCCCAGAGATTTCCCCGCCGATCGACCCCTCCCGACCCGCGTCAGCCAATGATGCGCTGCCGCGGCAGCATTTTCAGGGCCCCATTCGGGCCGCTCCATGTAGGACAACGCGACGGCACGGCCGTCCCGGATGATGTGGATGAACCGCGCCTCGGGAAATAGCGAAGCGAGCAGCTTCATCTGGCTTACCGAGCCCGGTGTCTTATCGCCGTAGAGGGGCTTTTTCTCTGCCGCTGCATAAGCCGCGAACACAGTGCGCACACCGTCGGCATAATCCTTCGGCCTGTCCTCCAGCATCGATGCCAGCAGTTGCTCGCGATCGACTCCCTGGCGTAAGAAGTTGGGATCGTCGTAGATCGCATCGAGAAAAGGCTCGATCAGCAACCCGGACTCGGACTCGAACCGCCGCCGCTCCCTGGCCAGGGGACCGACGAAATGGGCTTCGTGAGTAATCGCGAGGTCGGGATGGGTGTCGAGGATGTTCCTGATGAGCGTCGTCCCCGAGCGACCACACCCGACGAGCATGGGAAACACCTGATTCGCCATATCCGTGCTACTCCCTGTGTCGGGGTCCGAACCTCAAATGAATTCGATGCCCTTCAAGATCCTGAAGACTTCAGCACCGATGGGAGCCATACGATCGACCGGGAAGTGAGCGAAGTCGACCTGTTCCTCGACGCCCATGGTTTTGAGAATCCGGTCGATATCTACGATCGAGAAGCCCAGCTCCGCCGACAACTCGGCCAACCCGATCGTGAACTCGCGCCTCCTGGCAGCATGGGCGGTCTTGACCAGTTGATAGTTGTGGACCGGGCTCGCCGGGTCGAGAGCCAGTGAATTGTAGAAGATGATCTTCGAACCCATGCGGGCATCGATTTCGGAGACCAGGCGGGTCGTATTCGATTTGAAGTCGTCCAAACTCAGCCGCCCGATCCGCTTGAAGTTAGTGCGAAACCACTCGACAGTATCAAGGTCCTTGAGGACACGGCCCAGGTCCTGATTGAGCCACCAACCCCCGGGATCGATGATGAACCCATGTTCCCGATGCTGGTACATCTGACGGGTCTCATCGGTGCCGATGCCCATGACGACAACATCCTTGGGGAATGACCCTGCCTCCGGCATGTTCCGGACAGTGAAAGTCGGGTCGAAAAATGTCGGCTCGAAGTAGTCGCGATTCAATTGCAGCATCCGTCGCGTCTCAGCCACTTTTTCCTGGTCTACCCCATCGAGAGTTTGAAGTATCTGGTCCGACCGGTTTCCACCGGTTCCGCCGATGTGCCGCGAAATGGCCACAGTCCCCTTGAGTCCCTCTCTCATGAGCGGCGCAGCAGTGAATACGGAAGGTAGGTCGCAGCCTCCCTTCAACAAGATGCCGCGTCGTGGCTCGGGGAAATCGTCGGACTCCGACAGAATCACTGCCCGCGCCCCGCTGTATTGCACCCAACCCGGGCCTGACTCCTTCTTGACTTCGGTTTGGATTTTGGTCAAGTAGCGGTCTTTGACCCAGTTCTCGATCTTGGTCCCCTCGCCAAAGACGGACCGCCAGGCCTTCAGGGATGTTGTTACGGTCTTTGAAAGTGGCATGTCTAGTACTGCTCCGATCCTGATGACATGTTTGCGGTCAATCGAACTGCTGGAAACTCCATCCAGTCCCCATTGATCGTTTCTGCGGCCTCGGTCGTTGAGACAACGCCGATAACGTCGCCGACCAAGAATTCTTCACCCTCGGATCTTGCGATTTTTTGGAGGATTCCGGGCTCGGACGTTGTCAGGACGACGTCGACCTTCACTTTGCCCTCACGTGCCTCGACTCCACCCTTGATCTTGTGACGTCTCCTCCCGACCAACAGTGTTGCTCGGCCGGTACGGCGCAAGACCGCGAAATTGCTATACGTCAAGGTGCAGACTTCTTCACCAAACCGGACGGTTTCGCCTTCACTCTTGTGCCACTTCTTGATGATGCCGCCGCGCAGTGAAGGGTCGGAGTTTGGAATCTCTAGACGCAGCATCATTCGGACGCACCTCCGAGGGCACCCACCTGGTCCATGAGTGGTCGATCGTCGAGAAAGCCATAGTCCTCGATGATCCGGACCATCTCGCCGGCGATCGTGTCGCAACCGACGTCGTTGTAACGCGTGGCGGCCGTCACTGAAATCCCACCGCCAACCTCAGCGATCTTACGGTCGATGTCAATCAGTGAAATACCCTCGTCGTGAGACACTCCGAGCAGCATCAGGTTGAGACGATGTGCCACGAGTACGAAGGGGTCGCTATCCCGGTCCTTGTAGGCGTAAACCGGGTCGTCGGGGTCGAGTGTCGAGAGGTTGGCAACGAGGATCCGTGCGCCGGACCGCTCTTTGATCAGCTGGATACATGCAACCAGGTCCGAGCGGATCTCGTCAACTACCCGGTCAGGGTCGATACCTGCCTTGAATCGACCAACTTCTCCTGCCAGAGACAGCACAACCAGATCGGGTCTGCTTTCGAGTAGCGGTGCAGAACCTCCCTCTAGCTGTTGGCGAAGGCTGCCCAACCCGTCCGAGGATACGACCGTGGTCTCAGCCTCCACGACCGGGTTGATTTCGCGGAGCCTTGCGGCGAGGCCGACATCGAGCATCCCGCCACCTTCGGCGCGGCTCAGCACGCAGTCGGCCAATCGCTCGGCGTCCTCAACCCAGACAGAAATCCGCTTTTCAGTAGTCATTCGTATACCCCCATAATCATGTATTGGCGGTTGAGTGCGTAAAGAGAATCCACGACCACCCGACCGCCATCGTGAGATCGTAACATCCGACCGTGCCGGTATAAAAATAATCTGCAGAAAATTGTGAACTATCTCGCATGCTTCGCAGTTCTCCGCAAACCCGCCGCCCAACGCACGGATCGAAACGCATTACCCAGGTCAAGGCTGCGAAACCGGTTCGCAGCGACGCCAGCGACCCGTGCCGCGGCGAACACTCTCATCGCCCAGATGTCACCGGGACCGGTCAACGCGGTAGGCCCGGTGTCGGCGTAACCCCCCAGGAAGGAGTCCACGGCTGTGCTCAAAGTCGTGGATTCACCCTCGTTTCGAGGCATCCGCTCCCCGACGATGGCACGGTGTAACTCCATGACAAACGTGCCGATGTCACGATGCACATACCCGTACTTCCGGACATGGGGCGGGTCGAGCAGGATGACGGTGCCGATACCGTCGACGAGGAAGTCGTTTGGCGAGAACCGGTATGACCTTGCGCACAGCAATGACCGCGAGTGTCGGTCGGCCTCCGTGGCCCGGAATCCCATTCGCCGCCCGACGGCGACCATCTCTTCGTACGCCGCCCGAGTCAGCCGATCGCTCGATTCGATGGTCTGCGCACTGTGAAAGGCTCCGATTGCCCGCCCGCAAGCCGTCAGCAACTTGTCACGACGGTCAGCGTCCATTCCCGCGATCACATCGAAGATCGGCTCGCCCTCCAAATACTCCATAGCGATCGCCGGCGGGGATGTCGTCGAACCGAGTACGCCGGGCATGGCAAGTTGCGTGTCAGCGACACCGTCGAGAATCGCCCCCACCCGTCCGATCTCGGCAACGACAAAACTCACATCGTCGGCAGACCAATTGCTCCCCAGCTTGAGGAGGAATGTGTCGTCTTGAGATTGGAACAAAACGAACTCAGCCGAAAAACTCACCCACCTCTTCCTCTCGACCCACTGGCGGTCAGTTGCGAGCAACCCGGCCCGGCCGCTCAGAGATGAGATGAGCCGGGAGGGACCGTCGATTGGCGAGTTCTCGATCACCGCGCGACCGATTCAAACAAGTCGATCAATTTGGCGTTGTTGCCCATCAAGGAGAAATCTCTTTCGAACCTGGCACGGTTGCCTTCCACGATGCGGCCCTTCTGGTGGGGTTCCGACATCAGCGCGATGACCTGATCTGCTAGAGCAACCGGGTCGCCCGGTGGGACAAGGAGACCGGATTCTCCGTCACCTACCACCTCACGCAGGGCAGGCAGGTCGGAGGCCACGATCGGCACCTCGAGGGCGAGGGCCTCGATCAGCGCTCCGCCCAACCCCTCCCAAAGCGACGGGAACACGAATATGTCAGCTGCAACCAACAGGTCTGGAACATCGTCCCTGTGGCCGAGAAACATCACCTTGTCGCCCAGTGCGGATTGGTCGACCAGATCCCGCAGGGAGTCGGATGCATTTCCGTCGCGGCCGGCGATCACGAGCACGGCGTCGGGAAAGGATTCCGCGATCCTGGCGAAGGCTTCGATGAGAAAGATGTGCCCTTTTTGGAACTCCAGCCGCCCCACCGTCAGGATCATCGGGCTCGCCTGGCCGATTCCGATGCGAGAGCGAGCTGCTGCCGCTCTGTCCGGGGTGCGCTCGCCGATTCGCTTCGGGTCACGGCCCCGGTGCACCACCGTGACTTTTTCCGGGTCGATTCCCAACGATTCGACTGCCGACTCCTTCACCGCTCCACTCACAGCATGGAATGCGGTGGTGAGGTGTCTGGCCGTGAACCCATCGATCAAACGGACCCCGGCCACCTTCCATCCCTTCAAGTTCACATCGGCCGAGATCCTTTCGGGATGGTATGTGGTGTTGGCGATGGTCGATACCACAGGAACGCCGCTCCCGACGGCAGCCATCCGACCAGCAATGTCAGCCTCGAAAAGGACCGTATGCACGAGGTCGGGAGCTTCCGATCGAATCATCCTTCGCAACTCTCTGACCCGACCGGGATAATGCTTGGAGACCAGCCATCGGACATCGAATCCGGCATCGAGAAAGTCGGCCTCCAGACCGACCGGGTTTCGATCGAGGCAAATCACCACACTTTCGATCCCCCGGGCACCAACGTCCGGAAGCAACTCCAGCAACGACCGTTCCGCACCTCCGGGACCAAGTGAGTTGATGACAAAGAGATACTTGGATTTCACTCCGTGACGCCTCGATATCCCGAGAGCCTCCTGCGAATGGTTTCTTCGAAGACCATCCCGCTCTTCATCTTGCGTACGAAAAAGAAGCGGCTGTCACTGAGCTGCACCGGAATCCGGTGGATGAGAAACGGGTCGGTGCTGGTTGAAACGGCAGCACCGGCGCCGAGTGTCGCCGTTTGGTATCTCTCCCGCACAATCGGATCGGCGGCCTTAGACCAATAGCCGTACGGATAACAGAAGTGGTGTGACGTTATTCCGACGCGTCGCTCGATCAATTCGTCCGATGTTCCAAGTTCCTGCTCGATCTGTTCTGACATCGCGATCCGGAGGTCCGGGTGGGTGTGGGTGTGCGAGCCAATCGTCGCTCCATGCGCCGCCATGTCCTCGACTTGCGACCAGGTAAGAGGCTCAGCACCGGGGACAGTTGCCACCCGGGTCTCGATTGGGTTCGTCGTGAGATAAACCAAAAAGGGCACACCGGAGGAAACAAGAAAGGGGAAGGCATTCTCATAGACGTCGCGGTAGCCGTCATCGAAAGTTAGGACGTATAGCCGGTGCGAGTCGGGCTCATCGGCCCGTGCCAGGGCTTCCTCGAGTGAGACTACCGAGCCCTCGGATTGCAACCACTCCAGCTGTTCCCTGAAGGCGGCAGTCGATATTTCCATTTGCCTACCCAGAGATGACCCCACCTGGTGGTAGATAAGAATGCGGGGACCGGGCCTGAGTTGGTAAGGGAAGTCACCGAGGGCGATCATCGACTTAGCCCCCTGTCGCAACAAACGATTCATTTGTTGTGGGCCAGCCAGGAAATCTCCTCGTCGATGAGGTCCCCGAGAGCCTGGTTCGACAATGCGAACTTGCCCTCCAACACCTCGGAGACAGCCTCCGGGACCTCCCGGTGCCCGGCTGACTCCTGGACGGAGTAACTGTGGTTTCGGAATTCTGCGGGTTGCCAGGGATCCGCCCCCACGAAGGCCAGGATCCGCTGCAAGACGTCGTCCGGATGCTGAAAGAACGCCTCGCTTTCCAGTACGAGTATCTGGTCCCGCGGATAGGTGGCAAACCATCTCTCCAGTTGGGGGGCGTACTGGCCTCTGGTCACATATGAGAACCGGCGGAAAGCCGTGACCGGAGACAATGAATCCGCCTCCAGCTCCACGAGATCCGCGGCCAGGCGCTCATCTTCGAGTTCGATTGCGCGCTCCAGGGTCTCGCTCTCCAACCCGAGTCTGACATTGTGGTGATATTGCGATACGGCCCTCTCACCTGGTTCTCTCAGTAGGAGGACGATGCGGGCGTCTGGCAACATCTCTCGGGCGCGCCCGGGGGCCCGGGGGTCGAAGAGATAATCAGGGGTGGCCTCAAACGTGAGCAACTTCTTGCCCCTGAGCCTGGCAAGACGCATCCGCAGGCTATGGGGGAAATTCGCCCGGTACCAGCGTTCGCCCAGACCGTATCTCGCCGTGAAGAACTCTGTTTCCTTTCTCAACGAGGGAGCGATCTGAGGGTGTTGGCCTAGGTAGCGATAGATCGAGCTAGTGCCACCACGCTGGCAGCCGATGATCAGGAAGTCAGGTAGCACGCGAGATTCGGCGCTCCAAGACCTCCAGCGATGGCGCGCCAGGACGAGTTTCCTCCTGACGGACAGTGGAACGATCTCCTTGAGACGATCCCGGCCCTGCCGAATGACGGGGATGGAACTCATGTCAACTAGGTCGACACGAAGCTGTTACCCGGGATCGCTGGGGCCCTCGGAGGCCTGAAGTAGTGCGCTCTCCTCGACGGAGTACGCCTCCAGGGAGCGAATCCGCTCGAGGGTTGTCTCAGCAACGTCAGGGTCCGAACTGACCAGACGGCGGAAGGCGGACGACAGTTTGTCCATCCCTTTCTCTTTCTGGTAGACGGAATACTCCGAATGATCCTCGAGCGTGTCCGACTCGGGCTCAGTAGGCTCGATCGGACCGCCTCCCGAGCCTCGCTCACCGCTGATCTCCGGGTTCAAGATCACGACGCCGACCATCTGTACCATGCCAGATCTGCCCTGAATCGATTGGGCGGCAATCTCAGAGACCCTCGTTTTGCCTCTGGTGCAGACGATCACTTGCTGTTGGAGATAGGCATCGATCCCGGCACCTGCCGTGACTGATGTCGAGGGCTGGATCACAAGTACGACGTCGTAAAGGCGGCGACTCTGCTCGAGCAAAGCGCTTACCGGCCGGCCGGCGAGTAGGTCCGCCGGATCAATGAAGTCGCTGTTGGCGACAAGGACGTCGAGACCCAGGCCACGGTTCTGAGCCGACGCTATCGTGGCCTCGGCCCGCTCCCGGATCGTCATTTCGTCTTCGTTGGCTGATTGGAACAACTCCCGCAACCCGGTGGCATCGCTCGACTCGAAACCTGGTCGGGCGAGGTCGCTGAAGCCAAGGTCGACGACCAGGACGCTCCTGCCCACCGCCCCGAGGCTCCTCGCGACGTCGTAGGCCAATTCCTCTTGAGCACGGGACTCGGTGCTCTGCGGAGCGGCAAAGCCAACAATCGAGCCTCGCCCGGCACCTCCGGCGGCGATGATGGCCGATCGAATGGCCTGAATACTCCGCTTACGACGCTGGCGCTCCAGGTCGGTGAGATTGCGGGCGTCCAGTGGGGCTGAGGGCATTTCTGCAAGCACATCGACGTTCTTGACATCACCGGCTTGCCACACCAGGCCCCTCGCTCTGTCGAAGGCCAGGAGTACCGCAGACCACAGAATGGCGCCAGCCAGGAATCCAACGACGATGCCCAGCCAGGCGGGGAGCACGCTCGGGGTTTCGTCGATCACTTCACCCGCGGCGAGGACCGGTCCGGCGCCGGTCTCGCTGGAAACGATCAAAGGGGCACTCTCGGTCTCGAGGGTGGCCAACCGCTCCTGCAATGCCTGAATCGTCCATTGGTCCGCCACCGGGAGGTCAGGAAACTCGGTGCCGTCCTGATCGGTGGTGGGATCGCCTTCCGGTGCATTGGCGGCGGCCTCCGCCGCGGCGAGGTCGGCGGCAACCTTCTCCAGGGGGAGAAGAACGACGAGAAGTTCGGTGAGCTGGGTCTGATAGCCATCGAGGCTCTTGTCCAGGGCGGCGATCTCCTCGGCGTCGGTCGACTCGACCTTGGTATCGGTGAGTTCGGTCATCTTCGCCTCGATTGCGCCCCGCTGGGCCTGGAGACGATTGAGCTGAGCTTCGGCCGCCGCAGCCTCTTCGGGAGTCTGGGAGACAAAGCCGGGGACCACAGGGATCAGTTCATCGAGGCGCTTCTCGATCAGAGTGGCCTCGGCGAGCTTGGCCGCCAACCCGGCATCGACGTCAAAGATCGGATCGGCGTTGACGTAGGCGAGTCGCATCGAAGTCGCGGCCCCGAGCGCTGCCAGTTCGGTGTCGTCGGTGGCACTGAATGTCAACGAGTTGGCATTGGGGTCGGCAATAATTGCCCGGTCACCGGTTCGCAATTCGGCTTCATTGGTGGCCCGTGCCAGTTCATGGGCGTCGGTGAGCTCGGTAGAAGGGGCACCTGATGACCCACGACCGTCCGTCTCCACAACTGCTGGAATAGCCACAACAGCCGTTGCCGTATAGACCGGCTCAACCGCATTGTTCTGCCTGTCGACAAACACGAAGGCACCCACCGCGCCGATCAAACCCGCGAGGAGGAGTGTCCTCCATCTCGGCGCCAACCTGCCTACAACCCGTTTCAATTCCATCATTTACCTCTTAGTAATGGCGTGGGGAAATCAAAGAAGCCACCGTCTTTCCGGCAAGAATGACCGGCCGGCCGATGCCCCACATCACCGTCGAGTCCACCGACGTGGTGCCAATGATAAGACCCCCATCAAATAACCGATCCAATCATAGCCTCGTTACGGAAAACATCCAGAGTGAACAAGAAACACCGTATGCGAAGGGACTACCTCGTGGTAGATTGCGATCGATTCACTGGGTGTTTCCGGTTTGTTTGCTGATGGGGCGAACGACAACCCTCGGTCGGCGCGGAAGCTCGGTTACATAGACAGAGTCGGGGTTTCGAAGTGGTTGAATTGGAAAGACGAATCCAAAAGGCGGAGTACCCGTCGAACTGGATGTACCTCGTCGCCCTGGTTTCAGTCTGCGTCCTCCTGGTCGGCCTGTTCACCGGATCTCTTCTCTCGTTTCTCGATGCGGTGATTATCGCAGTCATCGGCTTCATCGTGATGTCGCGGGTAGGAGTTTCGATGGCGAAGCCGGTCGACTCTTCGTGGCTTCCCGCCATGGTTGCGGTCGGCTATCTCGCCAAGATCATTGCCTCACTGGGCCGTTATCTCGTGCTCTTCGAGTTCTACGGGGGAGGTGGTGACGCCATTGGCTATCAGGGATCGGGTGTCCAGTTCGCCCCGCTCTGGCGGAGTTTCCAGGTTCCACCGGGAATGGACATCGGAACGGGCTTCGTCAACGGTTTAACAGGCCTCATCTATGTTCCGTTCATCCCATCGATGCTCGGTGGATTCTTCATATTTGCCACTATCGCATTCATCGGGCAACTCCTGATGTACGCAGCGTTTCGCAGGACGGTCCGGCCACGACGGTTGAAGTGGTACGCAATGGCGATCTTTTTCATTCCGGCCATAACGTACTGGCCATCGAGCATCGGCAAAGAGTCTCTGATGTTCCTGGGGATCGGGCTCGCCGCTTATGGAGCATCCTTGTTCTTGAATCGCGGTGGGATCAAGCCCCTCGTGTTCATGGCTGCCGGGCTCGGTTTCGCCGGTGCCATCCGCCCTCATGTCTCCGCCCTGATCATCGGGTCACTCGCGGTGACCCTTGTCTTCGCCGGCGGTCGCAATTCATTGGGCATGTCGCCCTGGCTCAGGTGGGCCGCCGTCCTTGCTGTGGGTGCTGCGTCCTTTTTCCTCGTCACTTTTGCCTTGAAGGAATTCAACATCGACTTGAGCGGAGACGTCGGCACTGAAGTCGACGAATTCATCGGCACCGTCGAGGACAACACCTCCAAGGGGGGATCCGAGGTAGACGGTGGTGCGGTCACCGGAATTCAGGACATTCCGGGAGCTGCGTTACGGGTCCTTTTTCGCCCCCTCCCCTACGAGGCGCACAACGCAGCAGCCATGGCTAGTGCGCTGGAGAGCGCCCTCATCCTTATCGTGTTGCTTTGGCGGAGCCCGAGAATCATCAAGAACCTTCGCTACATTCGCAGGGACCCGTACATCTTGATGTGCCTGGTCATGACGATCGGTTTCATAATCATGTTTTCGCCGTTTCTCAACCTCGGGCTCCTGGCCAGAGAGCGTTCGCAGATCCTGCCGTTCCTTGCCGCGCTGATCATCCAGCTGGGTTGGGATTTTCCTGACAAGAGGGCGGAGACGGACGGCGGGGAGACCACCGGGCAGAGCGTATTGCCGATCAGCTACGCCCCGTAAACTGCAACCGAGGCTACCGGAGCCAGCCTCCAAGGTCTCGACCAACCAATTCCTGGAGCGCCTGGATGTCCCGGGCGAACTCCTCAGTCAATGAGGCTCGTTCGGTTGGATCCATCGGTGGGTAGCTTCGATCGTCGGTGCGCCCCTTGACACGGTTCTTTGCCGAACGCCAGAAACGCTTCGTGCCGCTTCTCGCCGGAACTTCCAACCTGCCCCGGTCCGGGTCGACACCAACGAATTCCCACGTCGCTCGTAGTGTTGCCTCCCGCTGATGCTTCAAGTCCTGGTTGAACAGGACAAGCAGTTGCTCTGCCGGCCTCGCCTCCTTGATTTGAGACAACTGCCCGGAGTAGAACCCGAGTTTCTTGTAATCGAAAATGGTGTCGTTGGGTCCGGTCCGTTCCTCCTCGGCTGCAAGCGCGTCCGGGAACGAGAGCTCCTCCCGGCCCCTCCTCCGATTGTGCCAATAGTGCGAATAGGCGCGATCGGCGGGCTGTCGCAGAATCACGATCAGCTTGGTGTCGGGAAGGTCCGCCAGCAATCGGCCCATTGCCACCTCGTTGCCGAGATACGGAGTGCCCTCGCCAAATGCCGTCGCCCGGCCCCGGTTATCGAATCGGGATTGGTACCAGTCAATCCCATTGTCGTAGTGACGATCGAAGTAGTGGACTTCCTTACCTTCGGCACGAAAGACGGAATCATGGTTTGCGATTCCGCGGACCAGGGCACTGGTGCCTGCCTTCATGGAACCAACGATCAGAAAACTTGGACGCATCGAGTCAAGACAATACGGCACCGTCATCGGTGTCAATAGGACTTTTGACTCAAGGTGCGTCGAAAACGGCCGATTTTCTATCGAAAGGTCTAAGCGGTGCGCAGTTTTGTTTAGCGCCAGAGCCGCCTAGGATCGTCTAACTAGGAGTACCCCAACATATGCAGCGCCTAGCACTCGCCCTAAGCCTTTCGGCTATTTTAGTAATCGTCAGCCTCGCAATCGGCTCGCCGCTACCCGACGAAGTTCAGTCGGCATCGGTTGAAGCGACGGGTGAACAACCGGCGTCCGCTGCGGAGAGACCCGGGACCGCCGGAAGCACTGACTCGGAAATCGCCGGGCAAACTGCGTTTGCAGAACTCTCCCGCAGCCGGACCCCCGGATCGATCGACCGGCCATCAACCACTTCGACCGCCCCTGCTACGTCGACGACCGCGAGAGACAGGTCGAGGGGTTCATCCACCACCACGACGGCGCCTAAGCCGAATACCGGCCCACCGCCCACCACGCCGGTCAGCGGTGCGGGCCAGTGCATCATCGATCAGATCGCACGGGAACCCTTCAAGGGCACGGGTGATGCGAAGACCAAGTTCGACATCATCATCAACGACATCGACACCGCCACCAACCTCTGGACCGCCCCGTACAAGGTCGATCTGGGCAATGGCTACGGGTGGATCAGTGGCGACCGCTCGGGATACGCCGGCGCATACATGTTCCTGGTCAACCGTGGAACCGGCCAGGTCGTCGCAAGGGTCCTTTTCCATCAGATCGACGGTGCCGCATCATATCTCCCGGTGAATGATTCCTTTATGGATGAAATCCAGACGACCGGGATCGGCTACGACGGAACGTGTGCCGATGGCTCGTCTTCAGACCCGGACTCGCAGGCGCAGGTACCGGGCATCAAAGAGAGCTACGAAATCGCCAACACGGCAGAAGTTCGGCCCAAGATCCCGATGCTGGTC
>DATDCF010000237.1:0-10921 GCA_036524475.1 Acidimicrobiia bacterium
AGCCGACCCGCGTGTCGTTGCCGATGCCGTAAAAATCAGCGACATCTCGTTCCCCGACATGCTCGCCCTGTCCAGCAATGGTGCCGGTGTCCTCGCCGTTCATTCTGTTGAGCTGGCAATGGCCAATGAAATCCCGATCAGCGTGAGATCGTCTTTCAACTTCGAACCAGGCACTCTGGTAGGTGGCGCCTCTTCCTCGGTTGGTGTGGTCGGAGTGGCGGGCCGATCTTCAGATGAGGGAGGACTCGTCACCGTTGTCGGTAGAGGCGACTTCGCCGATCTGTCACGACGATTTCTAACCTCGGGCGGCTTTGAGTTCGACGTTGTGGGTACCGGAGATAACTGGGTGACCTTTCTGGTAGGACACGATGTCAGGGAAAATGTGACGAGGCATTTGCACACATCTCTCGGGCTCGGCCTCGAAGGAGAATCTGATGGCAGCTAAATCAGTGGCATTAGTCGGGGCTACCGGCGCCGTTGGGCGGACGATGCTTGCCATCCTCAGTGACCGTGACTTCGAGGTATCGACACTTCGAATGTTTGCCTCAAAGCGATCAGCCGGTTCGGTTGTGGCCACGAAGTGGGGCGACGTCGTTGTCGAAGACCTCGCGGCTGCCGAGTTCTCGGGCGTTGACATCGCCTTGTTCAGCGCCGGCGGCGATCGATCACGTCAGTTTGCCGCCGACTTCGTGGAGTGCGGAGCCGTCGTCATCGACAACTCGTCGGCCTTTCGGATGGATCCGGACGTCCCTTTGGTGGTTGTTGACGTGAACAGCAGCGCCATTGGCAATCACCGGGGGATAGTCGCCAACCCGAACTGCACGACGATGACGTTGATGATGGCCGCCGGCCCCCTCCATGATGCTTTCGGTTTGCAATCCGTCGTAGTGAGCTCATACCAGGCGGTGTCGGGGTCGGGCCAGCGCGGAGGTGATGAACTGCTCGATCAGATCGATGGCTTCCGCAGCGACGTCTCAGGGTTGATGACCGGGACCTGGGAGGAGCCGATCTCGGAGGTCTACAACCGTCCGATCGGTTTCAATGCACTTCCCTTAGCCGGGAACTTCGTCGAGGATGGTTACACCGACGAGGAGATGAAGCTCGTCAACGAATCCAGGAAAATACTCAGCCACCCCGATCTCCGCGTCGAACCGACTTGTGTTCGAGTGCCCGTGATGGTCGGACATGGGGTGTCCGCCAATCTCCGGTTTTCCGGACCGATTGCAGCTGAGGACGCTATCGAGGTCTTGAGGCGTGCTCCGGGGGTCGATGTCTGGAGCGACAAGGTGCCAACCGCGCTCGACTCGGCAGGTATAGATGACGTTCTGGTGGGCCGGATCCGGCCGACAATCGGCGAACCGGGTGGAGTCAACCTGTGGGCGGTTGGCGACAACCTGCGCAAAGGCGCTGCTCTTAACGCAGTCCAAATCGCCGAGTTGCTCTAGTCGTGGTCTTCCCGCAATAGCTCGGCCATCTTCTGGCGGAGATGGGGGTGGGCGTTCTTCAAGCCCAGCTCGATGGCAAATCTGGCGTCGTCGTTGACGTCGAGGACAATGAACTCGCCGTCCGCCCTGATGTGGAATCCATCGGGCATCGCCGATATCCGCATCTGTTCTCGTTGCCATTCGGCCACAGTCTCGTGGCCAACGATCATGGTCAATCGGTTCTCGGTGAGATCGACGACGACCGGCACCGGCGCGGCGCCCTGGCCATCGATCTTCAGCTTGGCGTCATATGTAGTCATGACCTTCCCGTCGTCACGAAGCCGCCGCACACATTTTAAGCGAGTAGCTCGGGCGTCCGATGGGCATTCGGCACCAATTTGGGAGCTCTCGTCGAAGCCGACAAGACTTGTACGGCGCCGGTCGGGACTGACTATCGGGTTGGTTTCTCCTCGTCCTAGACTCATCCCTTCGGGACGTGGCGCAGCTTGGTAGCGCGCAGCGTTCGGGACGCTGAGGTCGTGGGTTCAAATCCCGCCGTCCCGACCCAGAAAGGTGCTGGTCAGAGGTTTGAAGTCAGGCCCCCGGCCAGCACCCAGTCTTTTCATGTAGCGGAAGGAGCCGAAGCTGGCGGTAAGTCGACAGGCGGTAAGTCGACAGTCCTCGATACGCTGACCGAGCGGTTCTCGCATTTGTCCTATGCCTTCAGGCCATTGCTGCTCGCAGCTTCTCCAGGGCCTCCCTTTCGGCGCTCGCAGCTGATCGGACCGCTTCAGCGAGTCTGGGGAACAGGTCAGCCATCTCCTCCCGGCTGATCGGGTCGGCCGAGTCAAAAACGTCGGCGATTCCTTCGGCTGCTGAGCGAGCCGCCTTGTCGCCGGAGTCGCCCCTTGCGACGGCATCGCGGCGGAGCCGACTCAGTCGGGACGCATCGTCTACAGCTGGCACGGACCGGCACACTGCGGCGACGTCGAGCCAACGCTCTGCCGTAACCCGGTATGCGCCCGAGGCCCCGGACAGATCGGTGTCGAGGAGTTTCCCGGCATCATCGAGGAACTCGGCGTACCGACCTCGCAGGGTTCCTCCGAACACCCCACGGTCATCCACTTGCTCGCCCACTGATACCAATGCTTCGACCAGACCGACCCCGTCCGCGAAGACGTTGGGCCAGGCCTTGACGTTCTTGGTGTCGCTAAGCATCTTCGCCCACTTGTCGAAAGCGGGGATCGAGAACGAGGCCGACTTTTCACTCAAATGGGAAAACTGCTCCTCGAAACCTGCACGAACCGCAATTACGAGTTGTCCCTCATCGAGCTCGGAGGCGGCCGCGTCGGCGACGATAAGCCGGTTCTTGTACGACGAGATGCGTGATCGGGCCGCGGCAAGTTCGTCTGCCCCAATGGTGAGCCTTCCCTTGTTCCTGTCGTCGACCAGATAGCGATCACCCACCTTTCCATAGACGGTGATCGGGTAGCCCCACCACCCGGATTGCTCCGCTGGAAGATGCCAGTAGGGCAGGTCCGCCACCGATGCAAACGCAATCGCCGGGATGCCGTCGTCGAGTGCCCGGTCGAGAAGGTCTCGAGCCTTAGTGATGCTCGAGGTCTCGTGAATCTGGACGGCGACGCCGAGGCGTTCGCAAACTTTGGCGTACCACCGGTCGGGGTACTGCCACTGGTTGCGGAACCCGAGAGTCAACACCTTGCGGTCGGTGCCTTTGGTGGCGTTGAACTCCCACAGGATGTATCCGGCCCCGAGGCCACCACCAATACCGAGTACCAGCGCCTCAGAGATCGGCCGCCCGGTGACGGGGTCCGCTATTCCACGGTTGGCGAAGGCGTTGGCACACGCCGACGTTTCGGGATCGGATCCTCCCCTCAACTCATAATCGGAACTAGTGCCTGCATTGAGAACGTGCCGGCGGGCAACCATGTATGTCTCACCGGTGCGGTCTACGCGGGAGCGGATCAGGGACTTGAGCTGTCGCTGACGGGTCATCATTGTCTCCTCTGCGCGTCAAATCCCCGTGGGGAGACCCATGCTCTCTCTACCGAGGACAGACACGTCGACAATGCGATCGTCCAGTCTTACCGACCGCCGATGACATTTGGTCACCTTTCCCCGCGCCTTGTCGGATCGCATGGGAACCCGATCAGCGAGTGAGGCGAGACGGCTCGCCTTCAACCATCTTACCCAACCTTCCTGATCCTCGCTGCGAGGTCGTCGCCGAATCGACCGCCATGTGGCGGCGAACTTCAAACGCATCCGGAGTACCTTGGAATCCGAAGGCAAATCCCCCTACTGATGCAAGAAGCAGCGAGTATGTTCGTGAGCACCGTGTGGGCAATCGAACTACCGCATCACCCGGCGAATCCTCTGCCTCACAGGCTCCGACGTCTATGACATGGCTTAGCCTCGCCGGATGGAAGTCCGGTGGTCTAAAGGCTGATCTGTCCCAGGAACCTCTTTCTGGTTCGTGCGATGGTTCTGCTTGCCAGCCTTACCTTGTACGCTAGGGGACGATGGTGATCGAAACACGCACCGAGTCGGACACGCCACAGCGCATCCCTCTCACTCGAGGTCGGGTACTCGAGGCGGCGGTAGAACTCGCCGACAGCGCTGGGATCGGAGGCTTGACGATGCGCAAGCTCGCTGAGGCCCTGGGTGTGGAGGCGATGTCGCTCTATTACCACGTGGCCAACAAGGAAGCCCTCCTCGACGGTGTCGTCGAAGTGATAATCGACGAGATCAATCAAGCCACATCGCTTATCGAGGCTCCACCCGGAGATGACTGGAAATCGGCTCTCCGACTACGGATCCTGACAGCACGAACGGTGATGCTGCGCCACAAGTGGGCACCCAAGGTGATCGAGGATCGGACCACCATGAATCCTGCGCTCCTGCACTACTTCCACGGGATACTGGAGGTCTTTCGTGCAGGAGGGGTCTCCTACGACCTCGCTCACCATGCGATGCATACCCTGGGCAGCCGCGCCCTCGGGTTCACCCAGGAGTTATTCGAACCCGATTCCGACTCTGACGACGAGGAGCAATCGGAGGAGATGCTGGCGCAGATGGCCGCCGAGCTCCCCCTTCTGGTTGAGATGCTGTCGGAGATCGTGCACGACGATCCCGACTCGACCATCGGCTGGTGTGACGATCAAACCGAGTTCGAATTTGGTCTCGACGTCATCCTCGATGGTCTCGAACGCCTCCGTCAGACCGCCTGAACCGGGCAATTTCGTCGACTCTCGGAACCCCTCATCACGGGTTTCGGGTTGCCACCAGCCAACCTTACGTCGTACGGTGATGTCGTTGTCCAGATCGCACGTTTACGAAAAATGACTCCGGGTGGACCCACTTCTTAAGTGCCTAGTGTTGGGCGGCAGCCATTCAACCAAAGGAGCTTTTGTGGGAAACGAAGACCCTGGTGTCACCAGAGTCGTTGTCGGTGGCGTATCGGGATGGGCCGGTTCCGCGCTTTCGAGGGGAGTGGCCTCTGCACCGGATCTCGAACTCGTTGGGGGATTATCTCGTTCGAGCGCCGGCCGGGCCATAGGCGACATCCTTGGTGATGTGTCGCCAGCTTTTGACGTGACCGGTACGGTGCAAGAGGCGCTGTCCTCCGCCCCGGATGTGTACGTCGAATACACCAACCCCTCGGCCGCGCTCGGGAACATCCGAGCTGCCCTCGACTCGGGAATTCATGTGGTTGTCGGGACATCCGGGCTCACCGACGAGGACTATTCCGAGATCGATCATATGGCGAAGGAAACGGGGCTGGGCGTACTCGCGTGCGGGAACTTCTCAATTACAGCGGTCCTTATGATGAAATTCAGCGAAGAAGCTGCGAAGTGGGTGAAGAGTTGGGAAGTGATCGATTACGCCAGCGCCGGAAAAGTCGACTCACCCAGCGGGACGGCGCGGGAATTGGCGAATCGATTGGCGGCAGTGGGAGTCGCCGAGAAGCTGGTTTCTCTCGACGAGACCAATGGCGAAAAGGAGGCCAGAGGTGCTGACTTCGGAGGAACCCAGGTCCACTCCGTTCGGCTGCCGAGTTTTGTGATCTCAATCGAGTCGGTATTCGGCCAGGAGGATGAGCGCTTGAGTCTTCGACACGACTCAGGGACCAGCGCCATTCCATATGTCGCGGGAGGTCTATTAGCGATTCGGAAGGTGGGCGGCCTCGTCGGCGTTCACCGAGGGCTCGATTCCGTTATGGATCTCGCCTAACTCGATTGTTCATCGTTCAACTTCTCGGTTTCTAATCGAGTCGATCGTTCAGTCCACCTTCGAGTCCCAACCTACGGGGCGGCGCTTTTTTGGTAGCTTCTCAACAACGCGGTAGTAGGACTCCTCGATAGCTTCGAGAATCTCATCGTCGGGTATGGCATGGTTCATCCGGAGGGTGTTCCAACCGGATCGTCCGATGTAGGCCATCACCGACGCATCCTCGGGAAATCGGATCAGCCATTCGTCGGCCTCGTCACGGTCGTTGCCACACTTGACGCCGATAGCCTCATTGCCGAGAAAAGCAAAGATCTTTGTGTCGACTTTGGCGACTATGTCGCCGTCCCAGGGCTCGTCCTGCCATGCGCCCGGGACAGCCAGGCAATAGCTCAGAGCATCGTCGAAGTGCACCAGGCGCAGCTTGTGGTTTTAGGCGTCGTCTCTCAGGAGAGCCGACATTTTCCTACGGAGCTGTGGGTGTGCGGTGCGGAGGCCTAGGTCCAGAGCAAACCGGGCATCGTCGGTGACATCGAGTACCAGCTCCTCGCCTTCGACCCTGACATGGAATCCGTCGGGTAGCGCGTTCACCCTGACTTCACTGCGCGCCCAGTCGCCCACCTCGAAGTCGCCGGCATTGACTTTGAGCCGATCGTCGGTCAAATCGATCTCGACACCCATCGACGGTGCCTCGTCTCCATCGATACGCAGTCGCCCTGTGTATTCCGACATGTCAATCCCTTTCAGCCTCTTCTGGCCTGGTGACAGTCTATTGCCGTTTTCCGTGAAGGTCTATCAAAAGTTTCAAGGGTATCTCATGGACTACCAGCACTTTTGTGGATTACGGGCCGGAAACCGTTGCGCAACGCTGTGACCGAAGTCGGTGGGGTGATCACTTCAACAGTACCGTTCAAAACCGGGCCGTCTTCGATCCACCCGCCAAAGCTGAACTTGTATCGGTTCCCTCGATTGATAAGCGTGGGAACAGAGTCTTCTCCGACGATCACTGCCCCCGACGGGAGACCGTCGGTGTCGGCAGTCCACAACATACGGTCAGCAGAGCGCTTCATCCCGCGTCCCCTGGTGAGGCGCTCGGCGGCCAGCATTCCGTTGAGATCTCCCGCCGAGGGCTTCTGGTTGATCGACTTGGCCACAGCGTCTCGATAGGAGAGGTATTCCGGCCTCCGACACAGCCCACATGGGCGATGGCCGGCCGCGAGGGCGACGGCGTCATCGAGAAAGAAGAGGGGAGTCCAACGTCGCGGGGCCGTTAGCGGCGATTTCCACTCCTTGTATCGCAACGCACAAGTGATCCAGAGCGAGCCGACGTGGTGTCGGACAAACTCGCCACTTTCGTTGACCAGACAGCCTCGATTACCGGTGAGAAGGCCACGGAATGTGACGGAGTTCAAATCTCCGTACGGATCTACTTTGTTGGCAAGAGGCACATGTTGATTGTTGCACCCGACGTTTGGGCATAGATGCCCGATCAGTCGAGGGTTGCGTACTCCTCAAACTCGTCCGCACCTACGCTGAGGTGCACCTCTCCCTCGGCGATCGAAATGACGAGGTTGGCGGGGATGGCGCGTTGGGTTCGATCCCCGAAGCCGGTTGTGACAACCAACTGAATCGCCCGGTCGTCGTTGGCATCGGTCAGTATCTCCTTGATTCTCCCGACCTTCATTCCGTCGTTGGCGATCACTTCGGAGTTCGCGTTGAGTGCAATCGAGTCTTCAGGAATATTCCGAGCCCGATATCGCCTCAACACGGCGTTCGGCGATCCGATCGGCCCATAGGCACCGATGGCCAGACCGGGGTTTGCTACGTAGAAATCGGACTGTGGGTCGAGGACGTAGTCTGACTGTTCGAACTGGGGAAATGTCGAGGGATCGATTTCGTCGGAGATTTGCACACCGTCCTCGGTTGCCTCCAGATCACTCACCGGGATAACCCGATCCGTAGTCAGGAGCAAACCTTTTCTAACGATGATATGGGTGACTATCTGTGCCTTTGAGTCGAAGACGATTCGGTCGATCGTGCCGACTTCCACCCCGTCGGTCGTCCTGACGTGGGCGCCTCTCGTGTAGTGGGTTGCCGTGTCTCTCATCTGTAGAACCTTTCCGTTTAGTGGGGTACCCGACCGACCGTGCTGACAAACGGAGGATTGAGTCGACCACGTGGCGGGTAAGCACCCTTATGCCTGAAATAGACGCCGGAACCGAGCTGACATGTACCAATCTCGAGTGCGACTGCAGCTTGATCGTGCAGAACCCGTGCCCTCACGGAGACAGTTACCGCTGTGGTTGTTCCGCTCCCCTGGTACCTGCCGACACCGTGCCTGAAAAGGGCGAATCAGCAGAGATCGGTTGACTATTCCTCTTCGCTGCCGGATCGAGCAGCCGCGACGGCGAAGGGCTCCGGGTCGATTGCATCACGCAACTCGGCGGCGTCGAACGGTTTGATCACGGATGCGTCGACCAGCGCACGTTTCGCCAGGAATCTGTCGGCCGAACGGTCGAGAAGCAACACCATGCGGGGGGCAGGTTTGTTTTGAGATTCTGCCCGGATAGCACGGGCCACCGCCATCCCCCCCATACTTCCGATCTGCATGTCGATAAGCACGACATCGGGTTCTAATTCGGCGACTTCATCGGCGGCGGTTCTGGGGTCGGAATTGACCACGATCTCCCAGGGATCGACAGCGAGGGCCGTCCTTACCTGGTTCACGACCCACGAGGAGTCGGCAACGATGAGTTCGGTCCGCATGACAGGCGATGATAGGGCAGGTCGGCAGAATGGAGTAGACGGGTCCGGCTTCCTAACCTGCGACCCGTGCGTCGAACTCTCACCACCCTAGCAATGCTTCTCCTCGCGGTTTCGGCCTGTTCGACCTCCGAAGGCGGCGGAATCGACGTCGTCGATGTCAGTGGCCCCCTCGATGAGTCGGCTCTCACCTTCATGGTGGATTCCATCCATTCAGCTGCTTCCAACGACCAGGAGCTTCTGGTTCTTCAGGTCAACTCGCGGGCGGTGCTCGACGGCGACCTGTATGAAAGTCTCGCCGACCTGGTGGCGAACCCACCTCTCCCGGTGGCGGTGTGGCTGGGGCCACAACCAGCGAGCGCGTTCGGTGGGATGGCCGATATCGTGAGGAAGGCGTCGGCCACCGCCGGTGCCCCCGGCACACAAATTGGCAAGGCAATCCCAACGATCGCCGGTGAGCCCGGGCCGGCCGCAGCCGCCGACGACGTGGTCCTTTTCGAGGAGACGGGCCTTCCTCTCCAGCCTTCGATCAGGCAGTACCTACAGGATCTCGATGGAACCACGATGCCCACAGCCTCAGGCCCGGTTGTCGTTGAGACTCTGCGGCCCTTTGAAAGTGATGGCGTGGAGGGCATAACCCTCAAGACAGTCACTTTTCGAAAGCCGCCGCTAACAATCCGCTTCTTCAGATTGGCCGCCACCCCGGAGGCTGCCTTCTTTTTCCTCGTTGTTGGGCTCTCACTTGTTTCGTTCGAGTTTTACGCCCTGGGCCCCGGGGTTGCGGCCGCCGTCGCTGCTCTGTCGTTGTGGTTGGCCGGATGGGGAATCGTCAATTTGCCGGTTCGGCCCTGGGCCGTACTTCTCGCCATTTCCGGTTGGGTTTTGTTGACCACCGCGCATCAGCGTGGCGGAATTCTTGTCCTGACCCTCGTCGGCGCCGGAATCCTCCAGGTCTCCGGACAGTTCTACGTCGAGGGCTCCGGACAGATCGATCCCCGGTGGTGGTTGGTATTGCCGTCCGTCCTGGCGGCGTTGTTCTTCTTCCTGCTCGCCATGCCGACCGTCCAACGAGCTCGACTATCAACGAATACGATTGGCCGCGAATCACTGGTTGGGCGAACGGGGACCGCGGTGGGCTCGTTTGACCCGGAAGGGACGGTGGAGGTGGGTGGTGCCCGCTGGCGCGCAACCGCACACCGCGAGGCAGGGCTCGTGAACGGCTCTCCGGTGGTAGTCACAGGAGTGGATGGGCTTTTCCTCGAGGTAGAACCGGCTGATCTACAGGAGCCTCAAAACCCGGCTCCCCAATCGGAAGTCTGAGCTCCCGACTCTGGTGTCGGGAAGGTGAGGCCAGGGTCGCCAAATCGAGACAGAGCGGTGGTATGCCTCGCTAATCGCGAAAACTGAATCCGGGCCCTTCCATATTTTTCCTTGTGCCTCGGGTTATCACGTATTAGCTTCGCTCATGTCGCTTCATGACCTAGGGAGGAAGAGTGTCTCAGAAGGACGAGTGGACATTGCGGGCGTTGTGTCGTGGGAATCATGCATATCTGTTTTTCCCACCCTCCACCTTCGAGCGAAAGGACGACCGGGAAAGACGGGAAATCAAGGCAAAGGCAATTTGCGGTGTCTGTCCGGTCCAAGAACCTTGCTCCAGCCATGCACTGAGTATTCGAGAGCCCTTCGGCATTTGGGGCGGTATGACCGAGGGTGAGCGGAAGTCAGTCGTCGTTTCCCGATAGGCGATTCCCGAAAACCCTCCTGTCACCCCTCCGGACCGTGTAGTGATTGCCGTCGAGCCACTCGAGTAAGGGGACCGCATATTTTCGCGACAGCCCCAGTTTTTCTTTGAATTCCGTTACCCCAAACGGTGGTGATAGCTCGCCGACCTGGCTGACGATCTCGTCGATCTGTTCGGGGAGATAAACCAGGTCGTCGTTGATTCGGACCAATTCGCCGTCTCGGATCAGGAGATGGAGTGCCTCCACAATGATCCCTAGTTCACCCGTTGTCGGGACCGCCAGATCATCTCGAAGGCGGGTTTTCGCCAACTCCCAGGCAGAGGCGAGTTCAGGGGAGAGGCTGGGGGTGTGAGACACCAACGAAACGTCCGGCCCGTGAAGTTTTAGCAAGGGTGAACGTTGCACTACCTCCTCGGCGACCGCTGCGGGGACGCCGAGTTTTGTGGCCAGGGTCGCTAGGGGAAGGCCCGGGTTCAATGGTTTTCGGTCATGTTCTGCACTGACCAGTTGGCCGGCCCGATCCTGGAACTCGCTCATCCCGGCATCGGCGATGATGATCCCCCCTACTTGTATACCTTGCGATGGCGTGCCTCCGCCAGTGTCCCGATTCAGGTTGGTCACGGTGTCGAGGCCCCTCAGTTCGAGCAATTGGCCCGCCATGGCGTCGGAGTCCGACTCCACATTCAATGAACGAGCTTGGTCGATTGCTCCCCTCATTCTGCCCGGGCGGGGGTCGAGAACTCGACC
>DATDCF010000238.1:0-5451 GCA_036524475.1 Acidimicrobiia bacterium
GAGCGAGGAGAGGTTTCGCGGGTGTCGATCGGAGCTGATGACCATCTGCTTACCGGACTCGTAGAGAGAGTTGAAGGTGTGGAAGAACTCCTCGAGGATCTGTTCCTTGCCTTCGAAGAACTGCACGTCGTCGAGGAGCAGGATGTCCACGCTCCGGTAGCGAGACTTGAAGTCGTCGGGTCGTTTGCGGCGGATGGACTCGATGAAGTCGTTGAGGAAGTTCTCGGACGAGACGTACCGGACCACCAGGTCGGGGTACATCTCCAATGCTTGATGCCCGACCGCGTTGAGCAGGTGGGTCTTTCCCAATCCGGCGCCGCCGTAGATGAAAAGGGGGTTGTAGTGCGCCCCGGGTTGCTCCGCCACCGCCATGGCCGCAGCCGACGCGAACCGGTTGGACTGGCCCACCACGAAGCTCTCGAACCGGTAGCGATTGATGAGGTTGGTCGCCTTCGACGGCGACACGGCGAGATCGGTGTGATTGCTGGAAAGGTGCTCGTCCTCCCGGGTGGGGAGAGGTAGCTCCACTGGGACCCGCTCGTTCACCCGGTACTGAGGCTCGGCCTCGGTGGCGAAGACCGACCGGTACACCGTCGCCACCAGATCGCCGTGCTTGTCCTGCACCCAGCGAAGGTGGAATTCGGTGGGGGCGACCAGCACGATCCGGTCACCCTCGGTGTCTGGCTCGAGACGTGACAACCACGTCTCCCAGTTGGCCTCGGACACCGCAGCCTTCAGGGTGCCCCTGAAATCACCCCAGAGGTCGTTTGCTCTTTGGCGTTGCGTCAATTGAAAGGCCACTTCTCCCAGGGCCGAATTTGTCCACAGAAGCGTCCACATCTGTGGAAACCTCTGTGCACATCCTCCGGCGCGTTCGTACTCCGTTCGGTCCGGGTTCGCGCCGTTGTCATCCGGCAACGACGGGGAAGGCGGGGGCGATCCCGGGTCGAGGTTGGGCGAGTATTGGTTGGCGTCGCTGACCCGTCAAGACCGCGAGAATCACCGCTGTGGAAGAACCGCCGTCGACGTTTCCACAATGAATTCCCTGCTAACCCGGCCATTTTCCAGATGATGGATGGCGGATCAGCCGGTTGTGAAGCGACCAATCGGCCCTGCTCGTTTTTTCGCGAGCTTGCCCGTTGTTTCGCGACACGCCGGTCTTGGAGACCCGATCCGTGACCAGGTAGGCCGATGTCGCATTGCGCAACATCGGGAGCATCCGTATCCTGTGTCGGTTCCCCCCTCGACCAGATTTGTCTTGCCATGAAGAGGACCTACCAACCAAAAGTACGCCGCAGGAAGCGCCGCCACGGTTTCCGGACCCGGATGCGCACGCGCGCCGGGCGGGCGACGATCAAGAATCGTCGTCTCAAGGGCCGGAAGCGGCTCACTGCCTAGTTACGACTCCCTCCGCAACTCGCGAGACTTTCGTAGAGTCCTGTCCGATGGGACTCGCCGCCGCAAAGGCGGGATCGTCGTGGTCAGCTCGCCAGGGCCGGCCGGGCCTCCCCGCCTCGGGCTGATCGTCGGCAAGAGTTGTGGTCCGGCTGTCGTGCGCAATCGGATCAAGAGACGATTGCGCGCCTCCGCTCGGGGAGTCGAGCTCGAACCAGGGACTGACTACGTGATCATCGCGACCAGAGAAGTGGCGGAAGCGCCGTTCGACCGCCTGACCGGTTGGCTGGAGCGCGCCGTCGCGGACCGGGCCCATGCCTGAGTGGTTGCAGCCGCGGATGTGGGTCGTGGGAGCGATCCGGATTTACCAGAAATTGGTAAGTCCTCGTCTCGGGGCAAACTGCAGGTATCAGCCGACCTGCTCTTCCTATACCGCCGAGGCACTCCTGAGGTTCGGTGTGTTTCGAGGCGGATGGCTGGGGATGAAGCGGATCGGCAGATGCCATCCGTTGCGACCGGGGGGCTACGACCCGGTCCCGGACAACTGGAGAACTTCTTAGATGGGTGAAATCTTCAACGTACTGGTGGATGCACTGGGGTCGGTCCTCAGCTTCTTCTTCGATCTGCTCCACGACTACATGGATGACGGCGTCGCCTATGGCATGTCGATCATCCTGCTCACCATCACCATCAACATCCTGGTCTTCCCACTCACCCTGAAACAGACCAGGGCCACCCGGGCCTTCACCGCACTACAGCCGGAGATCAAACGGATCCAGGCGGAATACAAGGACGACCCCCAGGAGATGCAGCGACGTCTCATGGCGGCGCAAAAGGAGGCCGGCGCCACACCCGGTGGGTGTCTGCTCCCCTTGTTGGTGCAGATGCCGATCTGGTTCGCCCTGTTCCGGTTGCTCAGCGATCCACTCGATCACATCTCGGCGGACAGTGCCCTGGGACAGTCGATCTCGTCAGGAACTGCCAATTCCTTCCTGGGAATGATGTTGAACACCTCACCCAGCGAAGCCGTGAGCACGGAGGGCTTCTGGGGTGCGCTCCCCTACGTCCTGATGATCATCTTCATGGTGGCGACCCAGTATGTCCAGCAATGGCATTCCACATATGGTCAGACGCGACCCTCAGGTCAGCCGGGTGCCGGGGCGCAACAGGCCATCACCAAGATCATGCCGTTGTTCATCGGTTTCATCTCGTGGAATTTTCCCGCTGGTCTGGTTCTCTACTGGGCCACCTCCAACCTCTTCCGTCTCGGTCAGCAAGTGTTGATATTCAAGATCGATGGTCGCCCACCCTCGCCTGGGTCTGAGTCCAAAGAGTCGCCGAAACCGAAACTCGGTTCCGGTAATGACGACTCCGAGTTGGACGACGACAAGAAGCCACACCAGGGCGCCGCAGACAAGCGCCGGCGGCGCAGGAGGAGATGACGTGGATTACGTCGAGATCGAAGTCAAGGCGAGGACGGTCGATTTGGCCGTCGAAGCGGCCATGCAGGAGCTGGGGGTCACCGACCGCGAGGATGTCGAGGTCTCGGTGATCACCGAGCCCGTCAAGGGTTTCTTGGGTATGGGTGGTCAGGATGCGGTCGTCCGGGTGAAGAAACGGCCGGCGAGACGTCGTCGCAATCGGAAACGAAGAGAACCGGTCTCCAGCGGCAACACAGACAACAACCCCAAGAATCGCCAGCAGGATCGGCCCAATACGGCTAAGAATGGGGGCGGCCGCACGGAACGTCGTGGTTCTTCGACCAGATCGGGCGGCAAGCACGTACGAACGGAGTCCAAAGTGGCAGATGACCGACCCAGCATGACTCTCGAGGAGCAGGCGACGGTGACCCGTGAGTTCCTCGAAGGTCTGGTTTCCGCCTTTGGTCTGGAGGGAACGGTCACCACCCGGATCGAAGACGATGTGATCGTGGCCGATGTCGAGGGTGACCAAACCGAGGCGATGGTGGGGGTGCGGGGCACGGTCCGTTCCGCCATCCATGAGCTGACCCGCACGGTTCTGCAACGATACAGCCAGGACACCGCCCGACTTCGTCTCGATATCGCCGGTTATGCCGAACGACGTCGCAAGGCGTTGTCGATCTATGCCGAGCAACTGATCGAGCAACTCACCGCGGAAGGTGGGGAGATCATGTTGGAGCCGATGAGCCCTGCCGATCGCAAGGTCATCCACGATGTCGCCGGGGAACACCCCGGGGTGACCTCATACTCCGAAGGGGAGCCACCACGCCGATATGTGGTGTTGTCCCGGGTCGATGGGGGCGAGGAGGAGTAGCACCCCGGCCGATCGAGGCAATCGATAGCCCGGACCGTATCGGTCCGGGCTAATTTCATGTTTCACGTGGAACATCTACGACGTGCTGTGGAATACACGGGTCATGTCCTCACCCCTGAGCAGTTGGATCGGTTCGAACGATTTCGCGGTTGGCTGATCACCGAGGCCGTCTCTGCCGGGGGTATCGGTCCTGCGGAGGTCGACCGGGTCGAAACCCGACATCTCGCCGATTCGGTGTTGTTTGCCAGCCAATTCGGTGGGGGAGGGTCGATCTGGGATCTGGGTAGTGGTGTCGGTCTCCCCGGAATACCCCTTGCCATCCTCCTCCCCGACAGTGAGGTGACCCTCGTCGACCGGTCGGGTCGTCGGGTCGATCTGATGCGACGAGCCCTTCGGATCCTGGGTCTGGACAATTGTCGGGTGGAACAGACCGATATCCGACGTCTTCGGGGTGAGGTCGATGTCATCGTCTCCCGCGCCGGTCTCCCTCCGGAACCACTTCGGGAAGTGGTACTCCGTCATCTCGGTCCCGGTGGGGTGGCGGTTGCCGCGGGATCCTGGCGGGAACGACCGGAGCACTCGGGTTGGACCACGATAGAAATATCCCGAGATGTGCTTGACCACACCGTCTGGCTCCTTATGATTCGCCGCCAATGACCAAAGCAAGAGTGGTCGCTCCCAATGTGGTCGCCTTGGCCAACCAGAAGGGTGGGGTCGGCAAGTCGACCACTGCCATCAATCTCGCCGCATCGCTGGCCTTTCAGGAGCAACGGGTCCTCCTCATCGACCTCGACCCCCAGGGCAATGCCACCAGTGGACTTGGAATCGATCGCAGTTCGATCGATGTCTCCATCTACGACGTCCTCCTCAAGGAGTCTCCACTCGAAGACGCCATCGAACCAACTTCGGTACGCAATCTGTTCGTGGTTCCTGCCACGATCGATCTCGCCGGGGCCGAGATCGAGTTGGTCTCGATGTTTTCACGTGAAACACGTCTTCGTTCCGCCATCGCCGAGATCGAGGATGATTTCGATCTGGTACTCATCGACTGTCCCCCATCACTGGGGTTGCTCACGGTGAATGCCCTCACCGCCGCCCAGGAGGTGGTCATTCCGATCCAATGCGAGTACTACGCCCTGGAAGGGCTCAGTCAGTTGCTGCGCAACGTCGAACTGGTCTCCTCCAATCTCAACCCGAACTTGAAGGTTGGTGGCGTGGTGCTCACCATGTACGACGGTCGGACCAAACTCTCCCGGGAGGTCGCCGAGCAAGTTCGCGAATACTTCGGTGATGTCGCCTTTCGCACCGTGATCCCCCGTTCAGTCCGTCTCTCCGAGGCCCCCAGCTATGGCGAGCCCATCGAGGCATTCGACCCGATGAGCCGGGGAGCGATCGCCTACCGCCATCTGGGACGTGAGTTCCTGGAACGACATCGATAGGAGGGTCTGATGACCACCAAACGCAAGGCGGGTCTGGGGCGGGGTCTCGAAGCCCTCATCCCGAAGGATCCCTCCCGGGAGGAGCCGACCTATCTGGAGATCCCCATCGACGAGATTCGCCCCAATCCGGAGCAACCACGCAGCCGGTTCGACGACACCGCCCTCACCGAGCTCGCCGCCTCGATCTCCGCCGTCGGTGTCTTGCAGCCGGTGGTGGTGACCCGGGGAGACGACGGAAACCACTATCTCATCGCCGGAGAGCGTCGCTGGAGGGCGGCGCGTCAGGCAGGTCTGTCGACCATCCCGGCCGTGGTCAGGGGTG
>DATDCF010000239.1:0-4591 GCA_036524475.1 Acidimicrobiia bacterium
ATATCACCCATCTTCGCCGTTCTCGGGGCATTGCTCAATCGGGGATTCCCCTGACACTCTAAGGGAAGTACCAGGGTCGTCCCCGATTGTGGAATGGGGCCTGTTCCGGAACCATTGACGTTATGGATATCGAAACAGAAACCACCACTGAAAGTCCGCCCGGGTCGGAAGAGCAGGTAAAGGTCCGGACCACTGAGTTAACCCGGTCGAGTGAGCAAAAGATGATCGCTGGAGTCGCCGAAGGGCTCGCCCGCAGGACCGGGATCTGGACAGGTTGGATAAGAATCGCCTTTGTCCTCCTCGCATTTGCCGGCGGATTCGGAGTCGCCGCCTACTTAGTCCTCTGGTTCTTGGTCAGAGCTGACAACGAGCCAAATACTCTTGCCGAGCGGTTCTTTTCCCGAACGACCAGTGCCGGGGCTTGGATCGGTGTCGGACTCATATTCGCCGCGGTCCTGATAATCCTCGGCCAGGTGCCATTCCTCGACGGTGGAGTGGTTTGGGCGGTCGGCCTGCTCGCGGTCGGGTTCCTTCTGTATTCGGGCGATCTCCCGCGCTTGATCAGAACGCCTGCACAACCCAAGGAGGGAGTTCAACAAATGACAACCACGCCAACCAACACGGCCAGCCAGACGATTCAAGATGATGCCGTGGGAGGCGGAGATGAGTTCAACGCTCCTCCCCCACCGCCTCCCACGCCGACGCCGCCGATACTCCCCCAACCCGCACCTCCCCGTGAGAGTTCGATTCTCGGCAGACTCACCCTCGGTATGATGGTGATCGCTCTAGGGGTCCTGGCGCTATTGGACACTGCGACCGACACGATCAACCCGGCCCCCCGCCATTACATTGCGCTGGCCGTAACGGTTCTGGGCATCGGACTCCTCGTGGGATCCGTGGCCGGAAGGGCGCGATGGCTCATATTGGTGGGCGCGCTTTCGATGCCGCTCCTCCTGGCCTCACCGGCGCTCGAGTTCGACTTCGATGACGTGACCAACGGCACCATTTTTGTCGTCCCCGATTCACCCGAGGCAGTTCCGTCGCTGGTTTCATACGGAATTGGTGAGGTAGTGATCGACCTCACAGAAATGGATTGGAGTGGTGCACAAGTCGAACTCGACGCCGAACTCGACATCGGCCATATGACTATCTACATACCTGAGACCGTCGGTGTGAGCGGGCTAGCTCAAACATCGATTGGTGTTGTCCAATTCGAAGGCGAAGAAAGCAACGGCATCAACCCCGCAATCGGCCTCGACACCAGCGGCTCGGATGGTCAACTCGACCTCTCGGCGAACGTTCAGATCGGAAGCCTGGAAATTCATAGACTCGACAACGACGAATAGGAAACCCCATGAAGACACACAAATTCGACGCCGTTTCATTCCTGTCAGGTCTGATATTCACCGCCTTCGGACTTCTCTTTCTCATACCGAGCCAGACCGACGATCTCATCGATTACATCACCGGTCTCGGGGGATGGATCTGGCCGGTGTTACTGCTCGGGATCGGCGTAGCCATTCTGATCCCCGTGATAACCACGCTCAACGAGGACAACGCCGGGGACGAAGCCGAACTGGAATCGATTCAGACCGGCTGACGGGGTCGCGCCACCTGATAGAAGGTGCGGAGCGCCACAAAAATCACGAGGACACCGAGAATCAGGGCCAGGGTGTCCTCGCTGGCCCCCAACGCCAGTTGGCTACCGATCAGCGAGCCCACCGCTCCCCCTGCCCCTGCGATAAGCCCTTCCCGTATAACGAGCCGTTCGTTGCGATAGTTGGCAACGGTCCCTGCCAGCGCCGTCATCACAATGGCGAGCAGCGACGTGCCTTGCGCTTCGTGCTGGTCCATACCGAGAAAAAAGACCCCAGCGG
Source organism: Acidimicrobiia bacterium (assembly GCA_036524475.1). Taxonomy (GTDB): domain Bacteria; phylum Actinomycetota; class Acidimicrobiia; order Spongiisociales; family ZC4RG35; genus MA-ANB-1. Next base: position 1,878 of record DATDCF010000239.1, read on the forward strand.
GCACGTTTACCAGGCCACCACCGATACCGGCCAACCCTGCAAAAAACCCACCGACCAGGCCAACCCCAAGAGCTATCAGAGTTTGGGTCAGCTGGGACATATCAGCGCTACCAGGCAATGGGTCCCCTCCGGCGAGCATCCGAAAACCCGCGACCAGGAGGACGAATCCGAAAATGACGCTCAGGGCTCGTGGGCTCATCCGGTTCATCGTGTTGGCGCCGAGGACAGACCCGACGATGCCACCGACACCGATCGTGATACCCAGAGCGAGGTCGATCTCTCCCGAGGCAGCAAAACTCATCGCCCCTACGGTGGAGATGAGGACGATGGCCGCCAATGAGGTGGCATGGGCGCGGTGTCTGTCCAACCCGACATAGATGAGGAGGGGAACCAGAACGATGCCGCCCCCAACTCCGAGCCCACCACCCATGATCCCGGCAGCCAGGCCAACAAGGATGAATTTCCAGGCGACAATATGGCCGGACCGGGGGGAAGTGCTCACAGGCGGGTGAATCTAACCACCCGGAAAGTCCGATCAAATCCAGCTGAGCACACGACGGTCACGCCGACGAAGGGGACGGTGTCTGGGAAGCCCGCAGGAGGGAGCGATCGCCGATGACGAGGAGCAACACACCAAACGCCGTCGACAACACTTTCTCGTCGACTCCAATCGACATCTGGCTACTGAAAAATGCGCCGGTAGCCCCTCCTCGGCCGACGAGCAATCCGTAGCGAAGAACCACGCTTCCGTTGCGGAAATTGACGAAGGTAGCGGCGGAGCGCCGGATGACGCTATGAGCACAATTGCGGCGAGAGAAGTGGCCTGAGCGCGGTGTCTTTCCAGCCCGATGTAAAGGAATTCCGAACGCCCCTCCGAGCAGCCCGGCCGCCAATCCGGCGGCAACAAACTTCCACCCCCGGAAGCTGGCAGCTGTGGTTGTCACGATGTTGATCGTGCGAATGTAATACCTGGCCTCCGAAACCCTCGCGTAGCCCGATTACAAAGGTGGTGAACATATTTCTCGACCCGACCGTCTAAAAATCGTTTGGTACCTAATCACTACCGTCATAGTGCTAAGGAGGCAAACAATTCGGGACTTCGCTCGATGATCGTCTCGACCCCTCGGGTCTCGGGTTCCCAATAACTTCGGAGACTCCGTTAGGTTGTCGAGTCGCAGGGGACACAGTTTCAATCCAAAGGAGACCTTTGCGCCGTCCGCTACTTCTCATACTCGCAGTGGCCTTGCTTGCCTCCGCCTGCAGTCCGGAGCAAACGTCGGCCGATCGACCGACGACGTCGTCGGTCCAATCGACCACGACGATCCCTGCCACCACCACGACCATCCCGATGGCAGTGGCTGAAGCCCCCGAAGAACTGGCGACTCTGGTACGTGACTTCTACGCATTTGCTTCGGGTGAAAACCCGACCCCACCCCCGATGCCCGAACCGGTACTGCAAAGCATGAGGGCGGGTGTAGTCGAAACGCCAACGTCCGCCACGGCCTCTACCGGAGATTTCCAGGGGACATCTCTGGCGACTGTGACCGCAGGTGACGACTTGATCCTCGCCGTTTCCGATGAATCAGGTTGGCGCATCGTGGGCGGGCATTGGCCCAGCCTCGGAATCGCCGACTACTACGGAACCGGCCCCCGAGTTCTTGCCGTAATCGGGTCCGACGCAAGGCCCGGCGAAAATGTCGAGCAAAGTAGGGCCGACAGCCTCCACTTCGTGGGCCTGAATGGCACCGGCAGCGGCGCGATTGTCGGATTGCCCCGCGACTCCTACGTCCCGGTGCCAGGCCACGGAAAACGAAAGATCACCGGCGCGCTGGCGTTGGGAGGCCCGGCCCTGTTGATGGAAACGCTTGAAGGGCTTTCAAACCTACCTCTGGAGGGCTATGTCCTCACCGGTTTCAGCGGATTTCAGGACGGTGTCGACGCCGTCCTCGGCGGGGTCGATGTGAACGTCCCGTTCTCGATCAATGATGTGAAAGCGAAGGCTGCCCTCGAAGCCGGCCAACAGATCCTCAACGGATTCGATGCACTCGCTTTCGCCCGGGCCCGGAAGACCCTCCCCGGAGGAGACCTCACCCGGTCGAGCCACCAGGGATTGATCCTTCTCGGCGCGGCGTTGGGGGTGAAGGCTCTCGGCCCGGCGTCGATTCCGGGTCTGATGGAGAAGGCCGAGCCCTACCTCTTTACCGACCTTTCCCCCGAGCAGCTCTTCACATTCACAGTCTTGGCGATAAACGCCGATCTCGGTGCGGTTCCCAATGTGGTGGCGCCAGGTAAGTCGGGTACGGCGGGCGGGGCGAGCGTCGTATTTCTCTCCGATTCAGTGCCGGCGCTCTTTGCAGATCTAGCCGACGGAGTGCTCGAGAACTAAGTCCTCAGCTCCCAGATGCGGGCGGTCCAGAGCATCCGGCTCCCCCGTTGGGTGACATTGATGATCTTTTCTTTGATAAGGTCGACGACCGCTGTGTTGTCGGCAATTGTGGAGGGCAAGGGAATGTTTCTTTCTGACAGTTGACGGATCCCGGCAAACGCCGCCCGCGCCTTTCCCAGAATCGACTCCTCGTCCTGGAGACTTCCGGTGGGGAGAAACATCCGACCTCCTCTGGTGAGAAAGTCCCGGGCACCTTCGATCATCCGAATCGGAAGTTCGGCCCCGGTGGGTCCTCCCGACAGACCAGAGGGGAACCACCCGGTCGCCC
>DATDCF010000240.1:0-4266 GCA_036524475.1 Acidimicrobiia bacterium
GGGAGCAGGCCGTAATCACCCGGGCTGAGGAGGTAGCTGCCTTCGGTAGTGTCCACCGTGAGCGTCCCTTCGATCACAAACAGCGATTCCTCCCAGGAGTGGACATGGGTCTCTGCGTGCCCGTCAGCCTCGAGGTGGGCAACGGCAAACCCCATTTGTGTCGCTCCGCGCTCCTCGTTGACGACGTCATCGCGGGAGTAGCCCGAACTGCGTCCCCTGAATTCGTCCGGGGACTCGAAGTTGAGCTCGCTCGATTTCCTGACAATGTGGACCGCCATCTCTACCCGGCCTCTTTCCTCAAAAACACAGCGATTGCGCTCAAGTCGTCTTCGGCCATTCCAGAATCGATCGCCGCCCTCACTATCCGCCGACCTGTCTCGGCTTGCTGCATCGGAGCCCCGACCCGCGAGCCCAATTCAGTGATCAAATCGAGATCCTTGGCGACCAGGGCGAGACTGAAAGCAACCGGAGTCCCATCGGGATCCGTAAAAGCCGCCCGCTTGTAGTCGAGGAAGGGAGCTCCGGCCGCGCCCGACGCAAACACTTCGTAGGCTGTTTCCCGGCCGATGCCAGCCCGTTCCGCCAGTACCAAAGCCTCCGACAATGCAATGTTGAGTCCGTGAAGAAGGCTGTTGACGGCAAGCTTGCAGGCGGCACCTGCGCCGGGTCCTCCAACTCGAATCACCCGTTTCGAAATCGAGTCGAGCACCGGTTTTGCCTGCTCGATAGCCACGACGTCGCCGCCCGCCATGATGGTCAACGTGCCAGACTCGACGGTGGACACGCTTCCTGACACCGGACAATCGGCCAGCCTCGCTCCGCTTTCGGCAATGGCAGCGCTGACCGTCAGAATCGTGGAGGGATCGACGGTGCTCGTATCGACCGCCACGGATCCTGACTTGATTCCCGCGATCACACCTTCCCGACCCAGGTAGACATCTAGTAGCGCTACGTCGTCGGCGAGGCTGGAAACGATGATGTCTCCGTGAGCGGCGGCAGCGGCCGCGGTTGGAGCGACATCTGCGCCGGTGTCTCGGGCGATTTCAACTGCTTTTGAGGGGTCGCGGTTCCATAGCGTCACATCGAAGCCAGCTGAGGAAAACCGACGCGCCATAGCGCCGCCCATACGACCGAGCCCGATTGCAGCCACCTTTAACACTTGGTCCGTCACTGATAAGTGACACTACACATATTCGATCGGGTTTAGCCGGCCAAAATGGCTGCGGCCTCCCGAGCTATGTGGTTACCGATTGCCAGGCTCGCCGTTGCGCCAGGGGAGGGAGCGTTGAGAACGTTGATTGTCCGGCCCGCCGTTTCGATGACGAAGTCGTCGACGAGATTTCCGCTGGCGTCGACCGCCTGGGCGCGCACTCCGGCCCCACCCTTGATGAGGTCGCCCGAATGCAACGCGGGCACCAATTTTCGTGCCTGTCTCGCATAGAGATGTCTGGATCGGGAGTTCATCAATTCTCTGCTACCGGACAAGAAGTGCCGAGACGCCAGTTTCCGGAACCCGGGGTACGACAAGATCGACCTGAGCTCCGTCCAATCGGCCGGAGTATTCCGGTAATGCTCGCGGCCGAAGGCAAGCACAGCGTTCGGTCCTACCTCCACCTCGCCGCCGACTGTACGGGTGAAGTGTACGCCCAGAAACGGAAAGCGGGGGTCGGGCACCGGGTAGATCAGGTTTCGCACCAATGAGCTGGCACTCTCGGTCAACTTGTAATACTCGCCGCGGAACGGCACGATTCGCACACCCGGCGTGACACCGGCAAGGCGTGCCACGGAGTCGGAGAATAGCCCGGCACAGTTCACCAAAATGCGGCTTCGAAATTCTGCATGGCTGGTGGTAGCAGTCACATCCAAGGCCTGGCGGATGCCGGTCACGCCGGCATTATTGAAGATTGACACCCCGCCCCGTACCAGTTGAGACGCGAGATGGTTCGCTAGAGCGGGATAATCGGCCACACCGGCCTCAGGAACGTGGAGCGCCGCGATACCCGTCGCGGCCGGCTCGATCTCAGAAATATCTGCTGGACCGATCCGGGTCATCGCGACGAGGCCGTTGGCCCTGCCGCGGCGCTCCAATTCATCGAGCGCAGGTATCTCGGAGGGTTCCGTTGCTATGACAAGCTTGCCCGTGCGAGCATGGGCTACCCCCGCCTCCTCACACACGGAGTGAACGGCATCTCTCCCTTCTACACAGAGCCTCGCCTTGAGGGAGCCGGGCTTGTAATAGAGGCCCGAGTGGACCACGCCGCTGTTATGGCTGCTCTGATGGGCGCCCACGCGGTCCTCTTTGTCGAGGACGACTATCGAAATACCTTCGTGACTTTCGACGAGTGACCTCGCGACTGCGAGACCGATCAATCCGGCCCCGACGATGCAAACGTCGAATCGGCCCGTGTCCGTCAAGAACGGCCACCATTCGGGCGGGAGTGTTCAGTCACACTGCACATGATTGTGGCGAAGGGTATATGCTCCAGGGGACTTAAGTATTGCCGACCCCTTTGCTGGGACGGCCCGGAAGGAGAAAATCGTGGCTCAGGGATCGCTCGTTGTTGTGGGGGGCACTGGTGGGATAGGACGTGAGTTAGCCCTCCACTACATCAAGAAGGGCTACGACGTTGTTATTACCGGGAGCGACGCGGAGGGATCTGCATCGATCGCTGCGGAGTTGGGTCCAGGTGTGACCGGCATCGGTTTTGATCTGGCGAAGCCCGAATTGATCGAGGACGCCCTTTCCGGTGTAGGTCCGGTCTCGCGTCTGGTTCTCGCGGCGATCGCACGGGACAACAATCCGGTAAGGGAATACTCTATCGAGGGAGCGATAAACCTGGTGACCATGAAACTGGTCGGTTACACGGAGACCATCCATACCCTTCTCGATCGCTTGTCTGATGACACCTCCGTGGTGCTTTTTGGCGGCCGCGCCAAAGATCGTCCTTACCCTGGATCGACGACTGTCACCACCGTGAATGGAGGGGTTAGCTCGATGATCCGCACTCTGGCTATCGAGTTGGCGCCTATCCGATTCAACTCGATTCACCCCGGGATCGTCGGGGACAGCCCATTCTGGGAGAGCAAGCCTCTCGACGCGGTTCTAGCCCGAACGCCGACAGGAAGGCTGACCACGATGGCAGACGTCGTCGACGCCACCGTTTTCTTGTTGGAGAATCCGGCGGTGAACGGAGTCAATCTGTATGTCGATGGTGGTTGGATGTTGATGTGACAGACACCAAGAAAGCGTCGGAGGTGGAGGCAACGCTCGATGGCATCGGCGATCGTCTGCGCGAAGAGCGGACGAAGGCCGGTATCAGCCAAAGGGAGCTCGCAAGGCGGCTCGGTATCTCGCCGAGCATGATTTCGCAGTTGGAGAGTGGGTTGTCCAAGCCTTCCGTGGGGACGCTGTACGCCATCGTCACCGAGCTGAACCTCTCGCTGGACAGGGTGATCCGAGGTGAGGAGTTCGAGGACACCGACCCCGAGCCCCAGTCTTCATCTGCCGAGCGCGGGCCTTTGGTCCATCCCGAAGGACGGCATGTGATCGATCTCGACTCGGGAGTGCGTTGGGAGGAGCTCACCGCATCCTCAGAACACGGTGTCGACTTTCTCTTCGCCACTTATGAGGTCGGTGGATCGTCGACCCCGGACGAGTCGCTGATGCGTCATCAAGGCCGCGAGTACGGGTATGTGATTTCGGGCGTGATGGGGATTCAGATCGGATTCGAGGAGTACCTGCTCGAACCTGGTGACTCGATTGCGTTCGACTCGACCCGGCCCCACCGGTTGTTCAATCGCGGCGACGAACCGGTCAAAGCCATATGGTTCGTTGTGGGACGTGACGCCGAGGATCGGTAGCACTGATCACAGCTGGCTCTGGAGTGGGGTGACGGGTCAACGATATTCTCTCCAACCATCAGCCTAAGCGACGCGGGCACGAGTAACTTTGCAGGCGACGGCGAGCAATAGGATTGAACCATGAAACTGACGACCGAGTTGCTGGTGTTCGGGAACAACACCGGATTTGAGATTCCCGAGGCGTTTGTCGAAGTGTTGGGTGGCGGAAAGAAGCCCAAGGTTTCTGTGACCGTCAATGGATTCACCTACCGATCATCCATCGCCCGTATGGATGGCCAGTTTCTGCTCGGCGTGAGCAAAGAAAGACGCGAGGCGGCCGGCATCGCCGGTGGAGATGTGCTCGAAGTCGATATCGAACTCGACATTGCCCCTCGCACCATCGAGGTCCCGCCCGACCTTGCCGAT
>DATDCF010000241.1:0-15242 GCA_036524475.1 Acidimicrobiia bacterium
CGATGAGGTTGTAGATCGCTCCGAACGTAATTCCGCCCGCACCACTTCCTTCGGGATTTATCCCGACTAGTTCGAGTACGCCGGCCGGCAGGTCGTAGTAGAACGAAGTGTCAATTCCTTCATAAACCCACATCGAAAAGAAGAGAAGTGCTGCAACGGTGAACGCGCCAACCAACCCGGCTGGAAGTCTGTCCCGGGTGGTTTTGGTAAATACATTGGCGAGCATCATCAGGCTGTGGACTTTTCGTCGGTCCGGTAGTACTGCAGGAAGATTTCTTCGAGATCGGCTTCTTGGGTGTTGATGTCGACAAGGGTGTAGCGGTCGGTGGCCACGCTGAGCAGCGCATCCATGTTCCCGTCGAAGGACATGACTGCGTGATGGCTCGCCACCTCGACATCCCGGACCCCGGGTACGGCAGCAAACGCCGCGGCGTCGACCGGGCCCGTGAATTGGAGTTCCACCCTTCGCATAGCTTTGGACCGGAGGTCGTCGACGAACTCGACATCGACGAGATGGCCATTTCGGATGATCCCAACTCGATCAGCGGCTCTCTGCACCTCGGACAATGTGTGGCTGGAAAGGAAAACGCAACGGCCATCCGCCGCTACTTCCCGCATCATCGTTTGGAATTCTCGTTGCACAAGGGGGTCGATACCTGAGCTGGGCTCGTCCATGATGATTACGTCCGGCTTGCTCATGAATGCCAAAATCAGACCGATCTTTTGCCTGTTTCCCGAGGAATAGTCGCCGATCTTCTTGGATAGGTCGGCCTGCAGTCGCTCGGACAGCTCTTCCACCAAACCAGCGTCCACCCCACCCCGGAGGTTGGAGAAATAGGTGATCATGTCCCGTCCGGTCAAGTTGGTGTACATGGAGACGTCAGACGGTAGGTATCCGATGTGTCGGCGGATCTCGACGGCATCGGCATGAGAGTCGAGGCCTGCGATGGTCGCACGTCCGGCAGTGGGCCGGATCAGGTCCAACATCGTGCGAATAGCTGTGGTCTTTCCGGCGCCGTTCGGGCCGAGGAAGCCAAATACTTCGCCCATCTTCACTTCGAGGTTCAGGTCGGTGAGAGCCTCGACTTCTCCGTAGTGCTTGGTAAGGCCCTCCGTTTTGATCGCCAGATCGCTCAATTGATTTCTTCTTTCTCCAGATGTTCTGACAGGCGCTCCATGAGCGCCCCCCACTCGTTCGCAAAAAATCCAGCCACCGCGCCAAGTTCGGTTACTCGTTCAGGTCTGACACCGGGTAGGAATCCCGCGGCCGCCTCCGAGAGCTTGCGCATCTCGACTATCCGTTCCAGTTCCCCGGTGAGTACCCGAGACCAGACATGTTTGGGGAGCCGGTAGTAGCTTGCCCGGTCACCAGCGAACGTCACTCGCTCCACTACACCGACTTGTTCGAGTTGCCTGATCTGGATTGACACCGAGCCCGTGCTGACATCGAGCGCCTCGACTATTTCATTCGAGGATTGATGGTCGGGCTCGCAGATCATCAAAAGGCCCAAGATCCTTCCGGCAGTCCTGGTTCCCGAAATGGATTCCCAGAACCGCCCGACCCTCTCCACAAACTCCGATTGCTCCCTGTCAAGTTTCATGAACATTCAGAATATTCTGAAAGTTCCCAAGTGTCAAGGTGGATTAGTCGGCAAAGGCCGCTCACGTGGGTTACCCGTGGGAATCGGTCAGGTTTACCCTCATTCCGACATGGTCTTCGATCCTCCCCGCCAGAAAAGGCGTCTACTCCGATGGCTCCTCCCGGTAGCCCTCGTAGTTGCCGCTTTGGTCGGACTTGCGGCTCAGGGTGCGGGTAGCGACGCTCGCGAGGAGATCGATTACCTCAACGAGCTGTCGGCTCAGACCACCGACCTGGCGATAGATGGCGATGCCTTGCGCGATGTCGTCTCCCGTCTTTCCCGAATCGAGCGTCCGGAACTGGAGACGGTCATCGAGAACCTGGAAGAGGACATTGTTCGCGGACTGCAGTTTGTCGAACAGGAACCGCCATCAGACGACCTACTCGCCGTCCGGGCCTTATATCGGGTGGCACTTGAGCAGTGGGATGTAGGTGTTGCCGGGTTCGGAGAGGGGATACTCGCCGCCGCCGACGAGCCCGAATCGACAACGCCGACTGACACCATTGCCAACTCGATCGTGGCGCTCCGTTCCGGCGATGAATTGTTTGTACAGGTTCGCTCGGAGATCGATCGTTCCGATGTCCCCGATCCGATCAACCCGCTGCGGGTCGTTGTGCTCTCTCCGGCGTCAGGCGAGGCGATAGCCCTCTCGTTGGCCTATACCGAGGCGGCCCGGAGCCCTACCAACGGCATTGCTCTCCGTCCCGGCCTCGCCGCATCGATGATCGTTGCCGATCCTGAGTGGCAGCTCAACCCCGAAAACCAGGTGGTGATGCCTGCAACCGAGTCTGTCGTGTTCTCGGTCGTCGTTACCAACGTCGGCAATCTGATCTCTGAAGAAGAGCCGATCACTCTCACTCTGGTCGGCCCCGGCGATCCCGTTGAGCTGTCTTCGACGATTCCTCCTCTGGAACCGGGCGCACAGACAACGATCATCTTCGAAGCGCTTCCGGTAACACCCGACGAGCTCTACGAGGTGACCGCCGAGGTCAAGGTGGTCGGAGTGGACATCGACTTCGAGGACAACTTTCTAGAGGTGATGTTCCGGGTCAACAGTGAATGACACTGTGATCGTTACCATCGCTGTTCCATGATCGACCCGAAACTACTCCGCGAAGATCCCGATCAGATTCGGGAGTCACTTCGTCGACGAGGATCTTCGATCGACCTCGATCGGGTGATCGCCTTGGATCGAGAGCTTCGGATCCTCCGTCAGGAGGCAGAGTCGCTCCGTGCGGATCAGAAAGAGGCCGGGAAAGAGATCGCCACCCTCGCCGGAGATGAGAAGAAACGGGCGATCGACGCTGTCGCCGACCTCGCCGCTCTGGTCAAGGCAAAGGTGACAGAAGTCGACGAGTTGTCGGCCCGGCTCGATCAGCGTCTCGTTGCCGTTCCCAACTTGGTCGCCGTCGATGCCGCCGACGGGTTCTCCGACGCCGATAACCTGGAAGTGAAACGAGTGGGTGACGCCGCCACGGAGGGGACGGATCACGCGCGACTCGGCGAAGCACTTGGAATCATCGACACCGAACGCGGTGCCAAGGTTTCTGGCAGTCGTTTCGGCTATTTGAAAGGCAAAGGCGCTCTCCTCGAGTTCAGTCTGGTGCGTTGGGCGATGGACAACCTCGTTGAGGCCGGTTTCACTCCGATGGTGCCTCCGGTGCTGGTCAGAGAGCACGCTCTCGAAGGCACAGGGTTCTTCCCGGAAGCTCGGGAGCAGGTCTATGAGATTCCCAAGGACGAGTTGTTCCTGGTGGGCACGGCCGAGGTTCCCCTCGCCGCCTACCACGGAGATGAGATTTTTGAGTCGGACGAGCTGCCGATCCGATACGCCGGTTTCTCTACCTGCTTTCGCCGCGAAGCAGGTACCTACGGCAAGGACACCGCCGGGATTTTCCGAGTCCATCAGTTCGACAAAGTTGAGATGTTTGTCTTCATCGATCCGGCCGAATCGGCGGACGAGCATGATCGCCTGCTCGCCGTCGAGGAGAGACTTGTTACCGAGCTCGAGTTGCCCTACCGGGTGGTCAATGTGGCGGCCGGCGACCTCGGAGCATCAGCGGTCAAGAAATACGATATCGAGGCGTGGTTTCCGGGTGAACAGAATTACCGCGAGATCACATCGTGTTCCAATACCACCGACTACCAGGCGAGACGTCTCAAGATCCGTATTCGCGGCGATTCAGGCAACGAGATCCTTCACACCTTGAATGGAACCGCTTGCGCCGTGGGCCGGACGATCCTGGCGATTCTGGAGAACCACCAGCAGCCAGACGGGTCGGTAATGATCCCTGAAGCGCTCCGACGCTACACCGGCTTCGACTCGATTGGACCGTGAGCGAGGTATCCGATCCGATCTTCGCCAAGATCGCTGCCCGCTACGACCTCATAAACCGAATTCTCTCTTTCGGGCAGGAGAAGAAGTGGCGCTCCCGGGGGGTGAACATGCTCGCAGAGGGGGTGGTACTCGACCTCGGCGCGGGCACCGGCGACACCGAATTCGGCGGCCGGCACGTCATCGGGCTCGACCCGGTAATCGAGATGCTCGCGTTGAGTCCCGTGGCAGCGCGGGTGGTGGCGGCGGGGGAGCGCCTGCCCCTGGCCGATTCCTGTGTGGACGGGGTTTTCAGCGGTTTTGTGTTTCGCAATTTGTCATCCGTCTCATCAACACTCGACGAGATAGGTCGCGTCCTGAAACCGGGCAACACTGCTGTGGTGGTGGATCTGACACGACCGAAGAACCTATTTGTCAGAGGAATCCATCGTCTCGGAACCGCCATCACGCTGCCCTTGGTTGGTCTCCTTTTCGCAGGCTCCCCGCACGAATATTGGTACCTGCACAAGTCGCTGGATTTGTTGCCTCCACCGGAGAAGCTTTTCGTTGGAACCGGTATGGTGGTGGAAGAGGTGTGGCGCATGGGGCTGTTTGGCTTCGTGTATGGAGTTCGTCTCCGCAAACCGAGCTAGCGGTTTTAGTTTCGATTTTGATGGGTAAGAATCAAACGTCAGACCAAAGGAAGTTGTTATGACCATGACTGAAGAATTCGTCAAAGTAGGCAAGAAGAGTGTGCACGGGTTCGCTCGCTGGTTGAGCCGTCGCCTCGAGGAGGCTCCAGATCTCGAGGAGGTCAAGGACTTTGCCGCGCAAAAATCGCGTCAGACCGTCGAAATGGCCCGCGATCGAGTCGAAGAACTCGGGAGCTGGCTTGGCGATCTGGCCGTTGAGATGAACCTCGTCGAACCACCGAAGAAGTCAAAGTCGAAGCAAGTCGCGGGAGGAGCGGCCGTGGCAGCCGTGGCTGCAGGTAGTTGGTACCTGTTCAACCCGGGCACGGGCAAACAGCACCGAATTCGGATCCGCAACTACTTCTCCAGTCTTCGCGACCGGATCACCGGTCGGATCGATGACATCAACTTCATCGCCGACGAACCTGATGACATCGCCGTCGTAGGCGAGCGGAAAGTGGCCGGCCTCGAAGGTGTGAAGAACCTCGATCACTGAAGTCGAGGAATCGACACGATGTCACTCCGTGCAACATAGACGGGGATGGCGGAGCACGCTGCTACCCGATTCGCCGGGACATCCAATAATCGATCAGGGCCATTTCGGTTACGACTCCCAAGCCCAAAGGTCGTTCTCATCTCACTGGCGCTGCTTCTCGTGGGACTCCTGGGGCTCGTACTACGAGGGCTGGAGCTTCCTGACCCTACCGGGCCGTACGCAGTAGGCCGGTATTCGACTTCGCTGGTTGATATGGATCGAAGGGAGGCACACAGCCCGGGGGTTGGCTCCGACCGGGTGGTCCCGCTGGAAGTCTGGTATCCAGCCCAACATGGGACGGGTTCCCCTGCCGGGTACGTTCCTGACCTGGACGCAATCTCGACCGAACTTGCCGCGGCCGGCGAATTGAATCCCCTCATCGTGTGGTCTCTCGGGTTGGTCCGCACCAGCACGCGCACTGGAGCGACCCCGATCGAGTCTGATGGTCTCCCGCTGTTGGTTTTTTCCCCGGGAAACCAAACGAACGTCTCTTTCTATGCTGCAATTGCGGAAGATCTGGCGTCACGGGGTTATCTCGTAGTTGGCGTCGATCATCCCTACCAGGTCGCGGCGGTTCGATTGCCCGATGGGACCATCGCAACGTACGACGCTTCTTTGGACTCCGTGCTCGCCGGTGGAGTGGAAGCAAAGCTCGACGAGAGGGTCGCCGACATCGAACTGGTGTTAGACGAGATCCTCGCTCATCCGGCGGTGGCCCTTCCTGCGCCCGTCGATACTTCGCGGGTTGGTGTCTTCGGCCACTCATTGGGTGGGCTCAGTGCCGCCGAAACTTGCAGGTCTGATGACCGCATCGTGGCCTGCCTGAACATCGATGGCCAGGGAAATGGCGGGCCCTTCGGCGCCGATGTCGAGGACCGGGCCTTCGATCAACCGTTCATGTATCTCACTAAAGAGTCGGTGATCCATCCGGAAATAGCATCTCGGTTTGAAGAGGGAGGCATCGGAACGAGTCGTGTGGTAGTACCAGCCGCGAACCACGGCGACTTTTCCGATGGCGGGCTATTTGCGTCGGCCATCAATCCATTTGACTCAACTGCGTCGTCCGTGGTCGAGGTTGCCAGGGGGTTCACCGCGTCATTTTTCGACCAGGCATTGAATTCGGTTGACGAATGGGGCTTTGACGGGATCAATGCCCGCACAGACGTCTTCGTCAATGTGTTTCCGTTGGGTCCTCGACCCCTCATTCCCGTTGCCGGGAACTGATCGCAACCATGTAGGACCGGTCGCTCGGTACGATTGTGGTGATCGTGCTAGGCGGGGTGCTAGGGGTGCCCTCTATCCGAAACCCTCTTCATGCGGAGCCGAGTTCCCCGTCTGAGGAGCGAGTTGCACCGGGGCTATTGCCCTGATGCCGGGAAAGCGATGTTGACGAACGGGTCCTGCGCGGCGGAATCCCACGAATCTGGTCAGGTCCGGAAGGAAGCAGCCATAAGTGGATCGTTCCGGGTGCCGCAGGGTCACCCGATCTGAGTTGGCGCCCGGTATCAACGGTGGCGGCGACCTCCGAGGACGGGGTGCACGGTCATCTTCACCTCAACTCCGCGTCTACGCAGCCAATCAGTTCACCTAAAGCTGATCTCCTCCAGTAATGGGCGTTTCTGACTTTGCCTCTTATCAGGTAAGCTCGCCCACTGATGTTTTCGTCGTTCGGTCCGGTATTCCCCAGGTTGTTCGCCGCTGCGGTGCTGCAGGAACTGTCCTTCGCTCTGATGTTTCACTTTCCCGGTTATCTCGAGGGTTTGGGGATAAGTGAAGCCACCTTCGGGGTTCTCTACGCGGCATCGGCGATAATTGCGCTAGCCCTACGGCCCGCCTTTGGAAAACTCCTCGACCTGACCCACCGTCGCACGATTCTCCTTTACGGAGGGGCGATGAACGCGTTGTTGGTGATGTCGCTGACTTTCACCAATATCTGGGGGCCTTCACTGTGGGCGGTTTTCCTCGCACACCGTGTGGTCCAGATCGGGCTTTTCACGGCCATCCTCACCTACGCGGCTGATGCTATTCCCGCGGAGAAACGCACCCAGGGTCTTGCGATCTACGGGTTGTCGGGGCTCTTCCCGCTTGCTCTGGCGGGAGTTCTCGGCGATGCGGTCATTTCCGTGGCCGGATTCGATGGGTTGTTCATCGTGTCTTCGCTTGCGATGTTGGGCTCCTTCCTGCTGGTCCGTCGGCTTCCCACCCTGGCACTTATGGTCCGCAGCCCCCGCCGCGGCTTCTTCCACGCCTTGATGCAACGCAACCTCCTGCCCATCTGGTGGATCACGCTGAGCTTCACAGTGGGGATGGAGACGGTGTTCACCTTTACCCGCACCTTCGTGAGTGATCGAGGGGTGGGCTCGACCGGAATCTTCTTTGCCGTGTACGGGCTCAGTGCGGCTGCGACCCGGATCGCCGGCGGCAAGACTTATGACCGTATCCCGGCACGCTCCATCGTCGTTGTAGCCATTGCGGCGTACGGCCTGGCTTTGCTGGTCCTTGGTCGGGCCGATAGCCTCGTTCCGTTCGTGGTGGCTGCTGCCCTTGCCGGGAGCTCCCACGGTGCGGTATTCCCCGTATTGTCCAGTTCTGTCGTTCACCGGGCCCGGTTGTCGGAGCGGGGATCGGCGATGTCGATTTTCACCTCCATTTTCGACGTGGCCCTCCTTCTCAGCGCACCGCTCTTTGGGACCCTCGTCGACCAGTTCTCCTACAAGTTGGCCTTCACCGTGGTCGGCGTGTTCCTGGTGTTCGGCGGGGCGGTGTACGCGGTCTGGGACCGCCGCATGGTTGCCGCGGAAGCTCTGGTTGCCTAGCTTCGCTTGCCGGCGAAATAATCGCCGAGGATGGTCGAACACCGTTCCTGTAGGACACCGTCGACAAGGTCGATTCTGTGGTTGAGCCGTCGGTCCTGGGGAATGTTGTAGAGAGACCAGGCTGCTCCGGCTTTGGGGTCCGCAGCGCCGTAAACGATCCGGTCGATACGGGCGAGAACCGACGCGCCCGCGCACATTGCACACGGCTCCAGGGTCACGACGAGCGTGTGCCCGGTCAACCTCCAGCTGCCGATCGTCCGAGCACGGGACGAGAGCACCAGCATCTCGGCATGCGCTGTTGGATCGTTGAGCTGCTCGCGTCGGTTGTGGTCGGTGGCGACGATTGCTCCGTCTCCGTCCAACAAAACTGCCCCGACCGGCACGTCACCTGATGCCGCAGCGAGGGATGCCTGCTCGAGGGCGGCATCCATCGCGGTTTCAAACGTCGAAGGTGAAATGGGCTCAGTCACGTGACGCCATTATCCTGTTTTCCTCGGCCCGGGTCTAACCAGGGCCGAATCCGAATTCCATTCGTTCTGTGAACGGATATCGTGCCGTGGACGCAAATAGCGTTCACAAAACGGAAAACTTGGAGGGATCGCAATAGTCGGGAACTCGATGAATCGAGTTCCTCGGAGTTGCTTCGCAACTCCACGGCTGAACGTTGAGGCCGTGGAAGTGGAGCTGCCGTTGGCGGCGTTTCCTTCGGGCCCGGGTGACAATTTAATCATGGAGGGATCGCATAGTCCGGTCTAGTGCGCGGCACTGGAAATGCCGTTGGGGGTTTACGCCCCCTCGGGGGTTCAAATCCCCCTCCCTCCGCGGCAACTCGATGCAATCGAGTTGCTGATGGGATCAGGCGGTGTTGGATGCAATCCAACACCTTGGGACAAGTGAATATCTTGGAGGGGTCCATAGGCCGGTCTTGGTTGCGCAGCCGTTCGTCGGAGTTGCTGTTCGGGGTTTAGTGCCGGCTGGGGAGCCCTAACCTCGGCAACCACGCAATTGAATATCTTGGAGGGGTCGCATAGGCCGGTCTAGTGCGCAGCACTCGAAATGCTGTAAGGGGTTACACCTCTTCGTGGGTTCGAATCCCACCCCCTCCGCGGCTGTTGGATCCAATCCAACAGGTTGGAGTTCTGAGCCCTGGCTCAAACTCCGGACGGATGCAATCGAGTTGCTTGGAGTTTGAGCAGGCTCAAACTCTCGGCGGATGAAATCCGCGGATCCTGGATGAAATCCAACATCTTGGAGTTTCCCCTGCGGAAACTCTTGGCTAATGGAATCACTGGCCCCGAGCCTCAGAGGGGCGTTGAGTCGATAACCTGTTCTAGTCCGGCGAATCCCGGAGGGGTGTCCGAGTGGTCGAAGGAGACGGTCTTGAAAACCGTTGGGCCCTCTTAGGGGTCTCGTGGGTTCGAATCCCACCCCCTCCGCGGCTGTTGGATGCAATCCAACAGCATGGAGTTTGAGCCCTGGCTCAAACTCCGGACGGATGCAATCCGCGGCAACTCGATGCAATCGAGTTGCTTGCGAGAATGCTCCGCATTCTCGTGGGCTGATGTAATCAGCCGGTATGGGATGCAATCCAACAGCTTGGAGTTTCCTGCGGAAACTCAGTGGGCTGGTGCAGTCAGCCACATGATGAAAGACCCCGCATAGGCGGGGTCTTTCATCAGGGTCTAAGAGGTCCTAAGCGTTGAGACGCTTCTCGATCTCTTCCTGGGTTTCGCCGGTCTTCTCTTTGAGCTTCCCGATCATTTCGTCGTAGTTGCCTTCGGCAATGTCAAGGTCATCATCGGTGAGGTTGCCCCACGTCTGCTTTGCCTTGCCTTTGAGTTGGTCCCAACGACCTTCCCACTTGGTCTGTGTTGCATCTTGCATGATGATCCTTTCGTCGTCATGTTCTGGATGTGACTTACCCGATTCGTGTGCCCGGTAAACGCTCTGAAATGATCTTTAGACCGGGTTGGGGATATCCGGGCAGGGGGCGGTAACTTGTACCGATACAGCCAAGGCTGTTGTTCGGAGAGGTGGCCGAGTGGTCGAAGGCGCTCGCCTGCTAAGCGAGTAAGGGGTTATAAATCTCTTCGAGGGTTCAA
This sequence comes from Acidimicrobiia bacterium, assembly GCA_036524475.1. Lineage (GTDB taxonomy): Bacteria > Actinomycetota > Acidimicrobiia > Spongiisociales > ZC4RG35 > MA-ANB-1. The sequence goes on from DATDCF010000241.1 coordinate 10,100, forward strand.
ATCCCTCCCTCTCCGCGGCAACTCGATGCAATCGAGTTGCTTTGAGTTTCCCGCGGAAAGTGATCAGGCTGATGAAATCAGCTGGCAGCGGGATGAAATCCAGCACCTTGGAGTTTTTCTGCGGTTCTCGTGGCTCCGAGCCCAGGGGCGGTGTACCCACGCCCGATTCACACTCGCCGCTGCTTCGGATGTGCACTCTTTCCTGCGGATTCTGTAGAGGGGCTAGGGTATGGGGAGAGGGTATGCCCCTCTACAGAAAATCGTTGTCAGGTGATCGGTACCGGTTCGTTGGCAAACTCGTCTTCGAGAATTTCGGTGCCATCTTGAGCCTGAGCCGCCTCGACGGCGGCATCCATCTCAGTGGCTGCATCCCCGGTGATCAGATGGCCCGATGTGTCCTCGAGGTGGGCCCGGATAAACCAATGATTGAGGTCGAGTTTGCCCGTTTGGCCGACAAGGAGGTCTTGGGACACCAGATCTGTCTCACCGATTTCGGCGGCCGCTTCACGGTGTTTTGAACAGACGCGTGAGTAGGTCTGGTCGAGAGCCCCGAGATGGGCCACAACCGGAGCTCGGCCCAGTGCGTAGTCCTCATTTTGCGAACGCATCCTGGTCACCTCACCCGCGAGGCCGGCGGCGACGCCACCCATGGTGGTAATTCTCTCGGCAACCTCATCGACCAAATCGCGAATTAGGGCGGTCTGGGCGTCCATCAATTTGTGAACGGCGATGAACCCGGGCCCACTCACATTCCAGTGGACATGCTTCAAAGTGAGAGACAGGTCGATGAGATCCGACAGTCTCTCCTGAAGAATTTGATTGGAACTCTCCGCGTCCGAGATCGACATCCCGGCCGGGGCAAAATTGGATTCCATCTGCTGCTCCTTTGGCTAGCTGTCAGGGTTTTACCCGGATCAACGGAGGGCTAAACGGTTAACCCTCGTAGCCGGCTGCATGCGCCGCCTGTCCCTGCTTGGTCGCTTTTGCCTTGGCTGTTGCTCGGGATTTCTTGTCGCCGGGTTGGTACCGGTACTTCTTTCCGCTGTCACCCCATTGGTAATAGGGGCCTTCTTTGTCTTCTTTCCTGCGAACCGGCATACCGCCCCTTCCCCAAATTGACTACTTACCGAATCGGCTCGTCCCAATAGGGCGTGCTTTGGTAGTAGCGGTAAACGTCGGCAACCCAGGCGTTGTCGGACGCATCGGGCCAGTTGTCCTTATCGAATCCGGGGGCATTTTTCAAGAGGTCCTTGTCGATGTCGAGCACGACCTCTTTGTTTTCCATGTCGACGCGGAGTCGATCCCACGGGATAGCGAAGAATTTGTTGCCCATGCCTAAGAATCCGCCCGAAGCGAGGACTGCGTATGCGACTCGGCCCCGGTCGAGATCGAGGACGATTTCTTCTATCTTCCCGATTTCGTCGCCTTCGGAGTTTCTAACGGTGTCGCCGGTGATTGTTGAGGCGCTAAGTGCGTTTGCCATTGTCATTGTTGGTGTCCTTCATTTCGTAGGCTTGCTTTTTTGGAATCGCGTGTGAACTGATGGTTAAAAGATCAAGATCAGGATGATGATTAGGAGGACAAGTCCTCCGAGGCTGATATACATCGTCATGCCTCCTTTCGAATCGCGTCGGCTATCGAAGCGTCGACTTTGTGGTGATAAAGCTCTCCGAGCCGACCGCCGACATAGCCGCCAGCGAGCGTTACAGCGATCATGCTGACGCTGGCCAGCAGCGCGGCTGTTGTCAGGTCTTCGACGTCGAGTTGAGCTACCCAATTTGGCAGGTTGGCGTTGGTGAAGGCGTTGTACTTGGCATCGACAAATGCCCCGAGGGCGGCAAACACTGCAACGAGAAGCAGGAACCAAAGACCGGCTCCGAGTCCGTTCATACCTCCAGAGAAACGTGCCATGCGCCCTGCGGCGAAACCACCAACCAGGAATGACACGAAGACAACGGCGGCCGCGACAAGGATTCCAACCAATGAGGCCTCATCGAGTCCACCCTCGACGTTGAGCAGATTTAGCTGGTAGTCGATGGACGCCGCACCTGCGGCAAGCAATGATGACAGGAACACAAGGGTTCCCAGGCCGGCGAACATCCCGACCAGGGAGGCACCGAGGTCGGCCTTGCCATATCTGTCTCTGACTTCCGCCAAATCCTCGGACCCGACAATGGTCGGTTCTCTCGATGTTCGATATAGCTCGGTTTCTGTGATCGGCTCGAGGCCGTCAGAATCAACTGCCAACGTTTTGTTGGGGTCGGTAGTCATCTTTCCTCCTGGGTTTTCCGGCCCCGGGGATCTACCCGGATTTGGGCGCCGTTAAACGGGTGGCAATGGGTCGATGCAAATGTCTACTTGGAGCACGACCCGCGATCGGATTAGCGTGGCGAGCGAATGACCACGGCACAGGTGGCTGAACTCGGTCCTGAAACGGCGGTAGATCCACGTATAGAGATCCGGATGGCGACCGTTGGCAGGTTAGTGCGTTGGATCGCAGCCGCCACTGCCCTAGTGGTTCTGCTCAGTGTCCTCATCGAACCACTTAAGAGTTTCTTGCCCGAAGGACCGGTCTTCGTTCGTTCTATAAGTCCGGCGAGCGCGGTGACCCTTGCAATCATGGCGGTCGGGGCACTCCTGGCCGGTGATACCCGGAAAGCAGTGGCCACCTCCCTCGCCTGGCGGCGCCTCGGTTTGGCTCTATGTGGCCTCGCTGGGCTATTCGGTCTGGGAATCATGCTCCTCTATATGACCGGCCAGGACCCGGCATGGGACACTCGCCTAGGCAGCGTTCCGGCATTCACCGTGGGATTGGTAAATGTGGCATTGAGTCTGGCGGTCCTTCTCATGGTGAGCCGTCGCGAGGGCCGGATCATCGCCGGTCAGGTGTCGGCTTTGTTGGTTTTCTCGATGACAGGCGTGATCTTTCTCGGCTATGCCTTTGGTGATCCTTCCCTCGGTCGGGTGTTTCAAACACCGGAAATATCGTTCCAGGCCGCACTAACGGCGTTTCTAACCGCGATCGGTGTTGTGCTGATCCGACCGGCAAGTGGTTTGCTCGCGACGGCCTCAAGCCCGGGAATCGGTGGTAGGACACTGCGACGGTTCGGTCCGGTCGTTCTGTTCGCACCCGCCATCCTATTGCTGATTACCGAGACACTTCCCTCGACGGAGCGGATCGACGCCACGGCCCTATTGGCCGTCACCTTTGGGCTGTTGCTTCTAATTCTTCTCGGTACTTTGGTTCGCGTTATCGATATTGCGACTTTGGAGGCGTCGGCGGCGGGAGCCCGCGCCGAAAGAGCTAAGAAGGGCCTCGATCAGGAGGCACCGATCGCATCGCGCATCTCCGATGCCCTACATCTCGTCGACGTGTCGGAAACCGACGGTTGGGAAGTGGTAACCAGATTCCGCCCCGGGTCAGGGGTGGTTGCCGGTGATACGAGCGCGGTCCGGACGCTACCGGACGGGACGATAGGCGTGGTCATGGTTGACGTCACCGGTCATGGCGCCGAACCCGCATTGCGCGCTATTCGGATACGTGATTTGCTCCTCCACTCCCTAGCTCACGGGCATGATCCTGCGGATTCGCTCGGTTTCCTGGGGTGGGCGAGCAACGACGACCTGCTGGCATCTTCGGTGGTGATGAGGATCGACCCGGCCACGGGCATCGTCTCATTTTCATCCGCCGGTCACCCGCCTGTCATCCACATCGGTCCCCAGGCAGTTGAACTCGTGGCCCCTACCGGGCCACTTCTCTACCTGGATCCAGACAGCAAGTATCAGGTGGCGTCGATTGAGATGACACCCGGAGACACCCTCATCATGTTCAGCGATGGGGTGGCGGACGTCCAGAGAACCCGCGATGGCTTGCCTGAGCCCCAGGCACTGGCGGACATGCTCCTTGCCGAAGGTGGAGTTCCCCAGCGTTCTGCCGATCTGACGATCGGGTTTGGAGAGGCCGATCCGAGCGACGATCAGAGTGTCGTGGTCGTGTTCCGACGCCATTGACCCTTGTGGCCAAGAAGTCTCAGAACGCAGAGTTCGGATAGCACTTGCCACGAACCCTGGTTACTCTGCACTCGATGAGGGGCCTAGACATATCTGAGCAGCAACTCGACGGCGACTGGACCTCGTTAAAAGTCGACGGCGAAATCGACCTGGCAACGGTCGACGACCTCAGCGCCGCCATTGCCCGGGTGCAAGAATCTGACGGTTCCAATCTGATCGTCGACCTCACCACGACAGAATTCATGGATTCGACCGGATTGAAGACATTGGTAATCGCCAATCGCGAATTCACCGAATCGGGGCGGTCATTTGCGTTGGCCATCAAACCGGGACCGATAGCCCGTCTGATCGAGTTGAGTGGTGTCGATTCGACGATACGAATCGTTGGCGATATCGGAGACCTGGTCGGAGACCCAACCACCACGGCCTAGCAGCTGGAACTCGGCCTCAGACGTCTCTCGATATCTCGACCCAGACGGTACAAATGCCGTCGAGTGTCACTCCCCAATCGGAAGCCACCTTCTCGACGATATTCAGACCCATGCCATCGCCCCGGGGAGCGTCGCGACTGAACCCGGGACCCCAGTCCATTACCTCGATGCGGATGGAATCTTCTCCCGTGATCACCGTGAGAGTCAGGTCGTCGCGGCTGTGCCGGACGCTGTTTGACACCAGTTCGGATACGACTATGGCGACGTCATCGAATCGTGCCCCGAGTTCGGCTCTCATTGCCTCCAGAAACATTCGGGAGTTGCGGGGAGCCTGACTATTGGCTTTGACCCTGTAGGTCGTTTCTACCATCGGAGGTCGATTCGTTTGGATAGGAGTTGGAGTACCCGCTCGCCGACCAGCCTAAACGGTCCTCCACATCGCTATCCGCCTTTTCCGGGTGCTCAAGTATCGGAAGGGTCGAGCAGGGAACGGAGCTCCTCGGTTGCTGCCAAAAGCAAACGGGACACGTGCATTTGGGAAATTCCGAGGATTTCGGCAATCTCCGATTGGGTCATGTCTTCATTGAATCTGAGGTGGACAATCTGCTGCTGCCGTTTGGGTAGGCGGCCAATGGCGTCTCCCATCGCCAGCCGATCTTCGATGCTCCAAATGGCATCGGTCGGGTCTTCGATTCGTTCGA
>DATDCF010000242.1:0-7151 GCA_036524475.1 Acidimicrobiia bacterium
TGACGGACCGGTCGACGCCAACGGGATCGTCAACGGGTACAGGCGCCGGGCGATCCACGGGGGGGTAGGACGATTGACGGCACAAGTCGAGTCATTGGTGACCGACGGTTCCCGGATAAGCGGTGTGACAATCGACGGCGAGGTCCATGCTGCTGACGTTGTTGTGGTCGCCGCCGGTGCCTGGTCGCCAGAGTTGCTTCGCACGGTCGCGGTCGAAGTACCGGTCGAACCGGTGATGCGAACGGTGTATGTGGTGGAAGGCAGCTTCACCCGGTTTGGACCCTTCCCTTCGATCTTCCTGCCGTCGGGTGCGTACATATTTCCCGAGTTGGGCCCGGCGGTGTTGATGGCATGGTCGACCGACGACGATCCGGTCGGTTTCGACTTCACCCCGGCTCCCCGCTCACATTTCTACGACGTGATCTGGCCGGAGATCGCATCTCATCTCCCAGCCTTTGACAGCCTCGAGGTTGTCAGATCGTGGGCCGGCCTCTACGCCCAGAACCGATTGGACGCCAATGCGATCATCGGTGAATGGCCGGGAATCGACGGGCTTTACATCGCCACGGGATTTAGCGGTCACGGATACCAACACTGCCATGCCATGGGACGACACCTCGCCGAGTTGGTCACCGGGCACACGCCATCGATCGACCTGACCCGATTCGGCCCGCAACGGATCCTCGACGGCGTCGCCTACCCCGAAAACCCCGGCCGCATCATCTAAACCGTTCTGTGAAGGTTTTTGGTCTGGGACGCAGAAAACCGTCATCCCAAGGAATACCAAGGCGATGACGGTGATGGTCACCCGCCAGGGGTGAAATACCGCATACTTGACAACTGACAACCCGAAAAAGACTAGAAGAGCGGGTCTAGTTTTCTGCGGAGATGTGGACTGTCCCGGTGAAGATGCCGGCAACCCGGCGATCCTGCCGGGTCACGGTGACGTGGTATGTGGCAAGTGTCCGACCCCGGGAGAGTTCGGTCGCCACACCAGTGAGCTTGTCACCGGCCCGGGCGGCGGCCGTAAAAACCATGTGGGTATCGATGGCCACTGCCCGCGGCCCAGCAGAGTTGGATGCCAGCGAAAAAGCACAATCGGCGAGCGAAAAGACCATCCCTCCGTGACCACCGCCGAGAAAATTCAGGTGGCGGTCCTCAACCTCGAGGGCAACAGTCAGTTCGTCATCGGTGACGGAAACCAACTCGACACCGAGCGCCTCTGCGTAGGCGTCGACGGCGAACAATCCCTCTACGCGTTCCTTGTTGAAACCGCTCATCGAGCGACGACAATAGCGGAGGGATCTGCTTCTTCCTCTGGAATGTGCCACATGTGGCCGATTGTTCCGTCGGAACGGTGATTGAGGAGATGGGACGTCGGGTGTTAGCCTCCCGAAGCGTGCTGTCACTACCACACGTCGCTTCAGGCAAGGTCCGCGAGATCTACGAAATCGACCCGGAACACCTCCTGTTCGTTGCGACCGACAGAATCTCGGCGTACGACGTGATTCTGCCCCAGTTGATTCCCGACAAGGGACGTGTCCTCGCCGGATTGAGCCTCCACTTCTTCGACTACCTCGACACCCCGAACCACTTTGTGTCCACCGATCTCTCCGATGTGGATCGGGTTTCCGAAGCGGAACGCGAAGACCTGAAAGGACGGGCAATGATCGTGAGACGGGCCGAAGTCGTCCCGGTCGAATGCGTGGTCCGGGGCTACCTCTACGGCTCCTCGTGGCGTGAGTATCGCGACGGAGGCGGACCGACCACAGAGCACCTGCCGGCGGGCCTCCGGCTTGCGGACAAGCTCGCCGAGCCCATTTTTACTCCCGCCACCAAGGCAACGACCGGACATGACGAGAACATCACCGAAGCGCAGACACGTGATCTGCTCGGGAACGCCCTCTACGACGAGTTGAAGAACCGGTCGATCGATATCTACACACGGGCTACCGAGTATGCCGCGAGCAGAGGGGTCATCCTCGCCGACACCAAGTTCGAGTTCGGATTCGCCGGTGATGACCTGCTCCTGATCGACGAGGTCCTCACTCCCGACTCGAGTCGCTACTGGCCTGTCGACCAATGGACTCCCGGGGAAGACGTCCCCAGCTTCGACAAGCAATATGTGCGCGAGTGGCTGGAGACCCAGCCATGGGATAAGAGCGCACCCGCACCAGACTTGCCCGATCACATCGTCGATGGGACCCGGCAGCGATACGTGGAGGCGTACGAAACCATTACCGGCAAGAGCTTTGGTGCCTATCTGGCGGGGAAATGAAGGTCCGAGTCGACCTCACCCGCCGCCCGGAGATCGCCGACCCACAGGGAACAACCATCAATCGGGCGCTGAAGGATCTCGGTTTTGAGGACGTCGCCTCGGTTCGAGTCGACAAGGTCTTCCATCTCGACGTCGCTGGCGACGATCCCGAACTGATACGCCAGCAGGTCACCAAAATGTGCCAGCAACTGCTGGCCAACCCTGTCCTCGAAAATTTCGAGATCGAGATCGAAAAGTGAAGACGGCAGTTGTCGTATTTCCCGGGTCGAATTGTGAGCATGACGTGGTCGCTGCCATCGAGAACCTCGGTGGAAGAGCCGACCTCGTATGGCATCGCGGCACCGATCTCTCCGAATTCGATGGCGTGATCCTCCCGGGTGGGTTTGCTCATGGCGATGCCCTGAGGACGGGTGCAATCGCCAGGTTCTCTCCCGTTATGGATGCAGTCGCCGCGATGGCAGCCGAAGGAAAGGCGGTGCTTGGCATTTGCAACGGTTTTCAGATTCTTTGCGAGGCCGGGCTCCTTCCCGGTGCCCTGATCGCCAATCGAGACCTTGCCTTCATCTGTCGCTTTGTTGACGTCGAGGTGACAGACACATCATCGATTCTGACCAACCAAACCGAACCCGGCCAGGTGGTAACGATCCCGCTGAATAGCTATGAGGGCAACTGGGTCGACCCGTCAGGAACGGGCCGGGTGGTTATGCGATACGTGGACAACCCCAACGGCTCGTCGGGAGCCGCCGCGGCAGTGGCGAATGAGGCAGGCAACGTGGTCGGGATCATGCCCCACCCGGAGAGGGCGACAGACAGATTGCTCGGCTCGGACGGGGGAAATGCCCTCCTCGGCGGCTTTCTGAGTTCCCTGCTTCCGGTATGACGGTGAGCACTCCGGTGCATCAGCAGTTGGGGATGACAGATGCTGAGTACGAGTCTGTGATCGAGATCCTCGGCCGTGATCCCCGGCCCGCCGAACTGGCGATGTACTCGGTCATGTGGTCCGAGCACTGCTCATACAAGAGCTCCCGAAGGCATCTCCGGCGCTTTCCCACCGAAGCACCATGGGTTGTCGTCGGTCCTGGTGAGAACGCCGGAGTTGTCGACCTAGGGGACGGATGGCTCGCCGCCCTCCGCATCGAGTCGCATAATCACCCCTCTTTCGTCGAGCCCTACCAGGGAGCGGCAACCGGAGTCGGAGGCATCCTGCGAGATGTTTTCACGATGGGGGCGCGCCCGATCGCCCTCTGGGACCAGATTCGATTCGGCAATCTCGACAATCCCAAGAACCGGTATCTACTCAACGGTGTGGTCTCGGGTATCGCTGGCTACGGAAACGCCGTGGGAGTTCCCACCGTTGGCGGCGAGGTCGAGTTCGACCCGGGTTATGACGGTAACCCGCTCGTCAATGTGATGTGTCTCGGTCTGATGAAGCGGGAGCAACTCGTCCTGGGAACGGCCGGCACTCCAGGCACCATCGCAGTTCTTCTCGGGAACGCAACCGGACGGGACGGCATCGGCGGGGCGTCGGTGCTTGCCTCAGCGTCATTCGACGAGGAATCGGGGGCAAAGAGGCCATCAGTCCAGGTCGGCGATCCGTTTGAAGAGAAGAAGCTGATCGAAGCGTGCCTCGAGCTCTACGACAAGAACCTGGTCGTCGGGGTACAGGATCTCGGTGCCGCCGGGCTGTCGTGTGCGACTTCCGAGCCGGCCGGACGCGCTGGCGTAGGAATGGAAGTCGACCTAGATGCGGTGCACACCCGGGAATCCGGGATGACCGCACCGGAGCTGTTGATGTCGGAGTCGCAGGAGCGGATGATGGCCTTCGTCTCGCCGGAGAACGTAGACCAGGTTCTCCAAATCGCCAGCCACTGGGAAATCGAATCGGCAGTTGTGGGAACGGTTCGCGAAGGTGGCTCTCTGACCATCCGTCATGAGGGTGATTTGGTAGCTGAAATCCCGGCCGCATCGCTCGCCGACAACGCCCCGCTTTATGACCGCCCCGCAGCGCGGCCCGAGTGGATGGACGCTGTTCGAGCCCTTCCCGATCCTGATCTGACGCCTTACCAACCCAACCGGATCCTCGAGATACTGCTCGACGACCCGGGCATCGGGTCAACAGCGTGGATCCACGAGCAGTACGACCACATGCTGTTTCTCAACACTGTTGTCGGGCCCGGCTCGGATGGCTCTCTGCTTCGCATCCAGGGGACGGAAAAAGCCCTGGCGGTATCGACTGACGGCAACGGCCGGCTTTGCTACCTCGACCCGAGGGTAGGTGCCGCGCGCTTGGTCTTCGAGGCGGCATTGAACGTGGCTGTGACCGGGGCGCGGCCATTGGCCGTAGTCGACAACCTCAACTTCGGAAACCCGGAAAAACCCGAGGTGATGTGGCAGCTCATCGAGTCGATCGAAGGGATTTCGGAGGCCTGCGAGGCGTTGGGAATCCCGGTCGTCGGCGGCAACGTCTCCTTCTACAACGAGACAGATGGCGTCGATATCAATCCAACCCCCGTTGTTGGAGTATTGGGTCTCGCCGATCCGATGCCTGAGATTCCGCCACGTCTCAGCCGGGCCGAGGCGGGAATGAAGCTCTGGGTGGTCGGACCACGACCCACCGGATCCCTTGCTGGCTCAGCCGTCCAGCGGGTTCTCGGCGAGCGGAACGGCGGCTCTCCGACGTCGCATCACCCGGAATTCGGAGCCCGGATTGTGGAGTTGGCCGCCCGACTCGCCCACAAGGTCGCCGTGCTCCACGATATCTCCGACGGTGGGCTCGCCGTTGCCGCCGCAGAGATCGCGATCAACTCCGACGTCGGACTGACCATTGATACCGAGCACGTCTTCTGCGAGGACCCCCATCGATTCCTGGTTGCTGGCCCTCCCGGGACTGTCGACTTGCCTGACGACTTCGCCGTCGAGGTCGGGGTTTTTGGAGGCGTCGGGATAAGTATCAATGGGTCGATGATCCCGCTGGGCCGGGCCGCAGATCTCTACGCCGCTGCCCTCCCTCGCCGAATGCGGTGAAGGTGCGAACCCTATGGAAATGGGCTGCCCGCGGTTCGACAGGTCCTAGGGCAGCAGCAGGAGGCTATCCCCGAACTCGTGCCACAGGTACCCATCGTCAAGGGCTGCTTGGTAAGCGCCCTCCAACCTCGAATGTCCGAAGAAGGCAGCAAGCATTTCGAGATGGGTGGATCCGGTCTGGTGCCAGCCCGTGATCAAGCCGTCCACAGACCGAATCGTACGATTTTCGCCAATCACCAGATCGGTCACCGAGTCGGCCGGATGTATCCGTCCTCGTCGGTCGACGACCGATTCCAGGGCGCGGACGACAGTCGTCCCGACTGCGATGACACGACCCCCTTCGGACCGTGTGTGATTGATCAAAGCCGCGACGTTTTCCGTGACCCTGAACCGCTCCGCATATGGCGGCTCGCCGGACTCCAGCGAGGAGACACCGGTGTGGAGTGTGATTGGTGCAATGGCGACCCCCCGCCCTGACAACGACGCCAGCACACGCCCGCTGAATGGCCGACCCGCGCTGGGCATTTCCGCTGATCCCGGTTCGGTGGCAAATATCGTCTGATAGTCGGCCAGCGGGTGAGCTCCAGCGACATATGGGTAGCGGATTGGCTCCCCGTAGATGTCCAGGTAATCGAAGAGTGGTCGGTCGATCTCCAACGTGGCGAGCCACAATCGTCGGCTCGGTGAACGATGCGGAAATGGGCTGAGCAACTCGATCGTGCCGTCTCCAGGTAAGGAAAAACGCCCGGGCGCAGCGTCCAGGTCGCGAGTCGAGCCGACAGCTGCCTTGATGCGGGGCTCGACAACAGCGAACCCGCCATCGAGGACGGTGGAGAGATTGAACACCCTGTCCCCGGCTACGACCGAGGCCGGCAACGTACGGGAGTTGTTGACCACGACGAGGTCTCCTGGATCTAAAATCTCCGCCAGATCTGTAAAAGCGTGATGCGACAATCCTCTGGCAGACGAAACCATCAGCCGCACTTCGTCCCGATCCCTCCCCCTCGACTCCGGTGGCGATGTGGCGACCAGGTGATCCGGCACGACGTAACCATCGAGAAATGTGGTTCCCGTCCGGGCCAGAGCGAGGCTCATTTCACAGCACTTCGATTCAAGAACCATTCCGCCGTATAGCGGCCACTCGGGAAGCCACCAGTCAGAAGATCGATTATGGCGGGTACCCGCGATTCGGGGGGTGGTCGATCAGAGATGTCCTCACCGGGGAAGGCGTCCTGATGCATCCGGGTAAGCATGTCTCCAGGATCGAACCAGTACACAGTGATGTCAGGTTCCTCAGCAGCGAGGACCTTCGACATCTGTTCGAGGGCCGCCTTGGAGGACCCATATCCTCCCCAGCCTTGATATGCCTCAATCGCGGCGTCGGATGTCATATTGACCACCGTCCCTCGGGATGCCCGGAGATGGGGAACAGCTAGCTGGATCAGGGCAAGTGGCCCCAGGATGTTCACCTCGAATACCGCTCTCAGCTGATCGATCGGATAGTCGCCCAGTGACGGTTGGGGACTCGGCCCCAAAGTGCTGGCATTGTTTACCAGGACCCGGAAGTCACCAAATTCAACGGCGGCATCCACCATTTCGGTTCGGTGGCCCTGATCGGCGACATCACCGGCGATGGCATGGGTCTTACCCGATCCTATAGATTCGAGAAAGTGCCCGGCTTCGTCCAGAACGCCGCGATTTCGTCCGTCGATGACCAGATTCCAGTCTTGGGTCGCAAGTTCCGTTGCAAGGGCCTTGCCAAATCCCATGGAACCGCCGGTGACGATGGCTGTGCTCACGGTCGTTCCCGGTTGGCTGTCGGATCCTGTTTGATCTTCATGAGCAGATC
>DATDCF010000243.1:0-3914 GCA_036524475.1 Acidimicrobiia bacterium
GGTGGTGCCTCGACATCGCAGAGTCCCTCGCGTGCAATCGGGCATCGGGGATGAAAGTGACAGCCAGGCGGCGGATTCAGCGGTGAGGGTATCTCACCCTGAAGGATCATCCGGTTCCGTGGCCGGTCGGGGTCGGGGATAGGTATGGCTGAAAGAAGTGCCTCGGTGTAAGGGTGGAGCGGATTGGCATAGATCGTGTCCCTGTCGGTGATTTCGATGATCCTTCCCAGGTACATGACAGCAACCCGGTTGGATATGTGTTCGACGACGCCGAGATTGTGAGCGACGAAAAGCAGCGTCAGATCAAGGGTGCTTTGGAGCTCTTTCAAGAGATTGAGGACCTGGGCCTGGACCGAGACGTCGAGGGCGGAGACCGGTTCGTCGGCCACCACCAGATCGGGCTTGAGTATCAGGGCGCGGGCGATCCCGATGCGTTGTCGTTGCCCACCTGAGAACTCGTGCGGGTATCGGCCCATATGGGCACCCTTGAGCCCAACCGTCTCGAGCATTTCGGTGACTCGTTCGTGACGCTCATCCTTGTCGTTGACTCCGTGCAACCGCAACCCCTCCGCAATCGACTCTCCGACTTGTGCCCTGGGATCGAGAGATGTGTAGGGATCCTGGAAGATGATCTGAACTCGCTTTCGGAAAGGCTTGAGCTCCTTGCCCGACATGTGGGTCACATCTTGCCCGTCGAATTGGATCGTTCCGCTGGTCGGTTCGAGCAGGCGCACCAACATCCGACCCAGAGTCGTCTTGCCGCAACCCGATTCTCCGACCAACCCGACTGTCTCGCCGCGGCGGATATCTAGATCAACTCCGGCCACGGCGTTCACGCGACCGACCTCACGCTGGAGCAAACCGCCTCTCACGGAGAACTGTTTGACCAGGTCGCGGATTTCAACGAGGTTGTCACTCATCAGGATGTTCCTCGTAGAGCCAGCAACGGACCTTGTGGCCGGGTTTTATCTCGATCAGGTTTGGCTTCATCTCGGTACAGATCTCGAGGCCATACTCGATTCGTGCCGGACAACGGCTGGCAAATCGGCACCCCGGGGGAAGATCGATCAGCGATGGGACCACTCCAGGGATGGTGTCGAGGTCGTTTTTGATCGATCCCAACACGGGAATCGAACCGATCAAGCCTTGCGTATAGGGATGGAGGGGATCTTTGAAGATGGACCGGACATTCGCCTCCTCGACGAATTCTCCGGCGTACATCACGGCGACCCTGTCTGCCATCTCGGCCACAACACCGAGATCGTGGGTGATGAGAACGACAGCCGTGTTGAGGTCTCGCTGCAAGTCACGCATCAGGTCGAGGATTTGCGCCTGGATGGTGACATCCAGAGCTGTGGTGGGTTCGTCGGCAATGAGCAGTTCGGGCTCGCAGGCGAGCGCCATCGCGATCATGATTCGTTGCGCCATTCCGCCGGAGAGCTCGTGCGGGTAGGCATTGGCCCGCGATTCGGGATCGGGGATCCCTACCTTCTTGAGCATCTCGATGACCTTTTCGTCTTCGACCTCGTCGCTCCAGTCCCGATGTAGCTCGAACACCTCCTTGATCTGGGCTCCGGCTCGATAGACCGGGTTGAGGGCCGACCCCGGCTGTTGGAAGATCATGGAGATGGCCTCGCCGCGGAGCTTCCTCACCTCCTCCTTCTTCATCGACGCCAGATCGACTCCGTCGAAGAAGATCTGACCGGCGACGATCTCGCCGGGAGGTCTCACCAGTCCCATGATGGATAGGGACGTGACTGATTTGCCGCATCCGGACTCGCCAACGATCCCCAGGACCTCGCCACGCTTGACCGTGAAGTCGATCTCGTCGACCGCTTTGACCAGGCCATCACGGGTGTCGAAATGGGTCTTGAGGCCACGGACCTCGAGCACGACGTCGCGCGCCGGCACCGAGCGGGGGAGATCGGTTTCGATCGGGTCGGGGACAGGCAGTGCAGGGCTCATTTGTTCAGCGTTGGGTCGAGGGCGTCGCGAAGACCGTCGCCCATGAGGTTGAAGCCGAGGACGGTGATCATGATCGCTAGACCCGGGAAGAACACCAGGTGTGGAGATGTGAATACGTTGTTGCGCTCACTGGCCAGCATCGCACCCCATTCCGCAGTCGGAGGTTGGGCACCGAGGCCGAGGAAGGAGAGCCCGGCCGCCTCGAGAATCGCTGTGGCGACTCCGAGTGTTGCCAGAACCACGATCGGTGTCATGGCATTGGGAACGACACGACGCACCAGGATCCGGCGTGGTGAGGCTCCCAGAGCCAGTGACGCCGCCACATAGTCACTTTCCTTGATCGCGAGCACCTGGGCACGCATCACCCGTGCATATCCCGGCATCGTGACGATGGCGATGGCCAGCAATGCATTCTGAAGACCCGGACCTAGAACCGAGACCACGGCAATCGCGAGGAGCAGCGAAGGGAAGCCGAGGATCACATCCATGAAACGCATGAGCACGTTGTCAAACCATCCACCCTTGTAACCAGCGACGGCACCAATCACCACCCCGACGACGAGGGCGAGGGACACAGTGAAGAAACCAAGGGTGAGACTGACCCGGGAACCGAAGATGATCCGGGAAAACTCGTCTCGAACGTTGCCATCGGTGCCGAGAATGTGTTGCGGGGTGTTCTCGTCGCATCCGAGGATATGGACGCAAGGCGGCTCTCGCGGCCCGACGTCCTCTTTCCCGATGAGTACCTCATTGGGGGGGTATGGGGCGAGCGCCGGTGCGAACAGTGCCACCGACAGTAGAAAGACGACGATACCAAGGCCGATCATCCCGCTCTTCCGTCCCCGAAAGCGTCGGAGTGCCAGACGCCACTGGGTCAGTGGCTTCTCGAGTAGACGTTCGGTGTTGAGCGACTGTTCCTCGAGCAGGGCTACTGCTTCCTGGCGAGATAGCCTTCTTGTCCGCTTGGTTTGGTCGTCTGAGGTCATTCCAACCTGATCCTCGGGTCGAGCCAGGCATATGAGAGGTCGACGAGCAGGTTCACCATGACGTAGCCGGCCGCGATGATCACCGTAAAGCCTTGGACGATGGCGTAGTCGCGACCTGTGATGGCATCGAACAGCGACCGCCCAACGCCTGCGAGGTTGAAGACCGTCTCAGTGAGTACTGCACCACCGAGAAGGCCGCCGAGTTGGAGTCCGATAATCGTCACCACCGGGAGCAGGGCATTTCTCAATGCGTGGGCCCTCACCACGGAACCCTCTTTGGAGCCCTTGGCGCGGGCGGTGCGGATGTAATCCTTGCCCAACACCTCGAGGAGCGACGATCGGGTGATCCGGGCGATGACCGCCAGGGGAATAGTGGCGAGAGCAATGGCAGGGAGGATCAGGTGTCGCGACGCATCCCAAAAGACTGTCCAGTCGGCGGTGATGAACGAGTTGCCAATTACGAAATTGCCCAGGAATTCGTTGGCCGTCGCCCAGAAAGTCCCTTCGGTGAGCTGCCAGCCCCAGACTTCGTAGTAAGGCGTGTTCGAAAGGCCGGCCGTCAGCCGGCCGCTAGGGGGCAATTGCAGGAAAGTGCCTTTGAAAACGATGGCAAATAGATACGAGAGCATCAACCCGAGCCAGAACACCGGCATCGAGACTCCGATGTTGGCGACCGCCATCGTTCCGCCGTCCACGATGGTGTTGTGACGGCGGGCGGCGACGATCCCCATAGGCACGCCGACAGCAACGGCGATAAAAAGTGACGCCATCGCCAATTCGATGGTCAGGGGGAGTCGTTCGATGAGAATCTGGTTGACCGGGCGGGAGAAACGGACGGACTCACCGAGGTTGAACGTGATTATGTTCTTCATGTAGATGCCGAGTTGGACGATGATCGGCTCGTTGAGACCATTGGCTTCGTTGAAACGCTCGCACGCTTCGACAGTTGCCCTTTCACCGAGA
>DATDCF010000244.1:0-2997 GCA_036524475.1 Acidimicrobiia bacterium
AATCGCGATTCTCATCACGGAACTCGTTGAATTCCTTCCTCGCCTCACCTCGCAGGCCACCCAATGCCTGTTCCAGCCGTCGCATCTTCTCCGCCCGCGCCCGGTCGTAGCTGACCGTCGGTCCCGCGTCGAGTGGTTTCACCTCATCCCGACTGAGAAGGCCTTCACCAACCAGATCGTCGGGCGAGATCAGGTCGGGACTTCCGGCGTGCGAGTAGTAAGACGAGTACGGCGAGTTGCCGGCCCCGGGCGGACCGAGGGGAAGCACCTGCCAGAACCGGGTCCCGCTCCCGGCCAGCCAATCGATCCAACGCCGGGCTTCGGGGCCGAGATCGCCTATCCCGTACGGGCCGGGGAGACTGGAGACGTGCAGGAGAACACCGGAAGATCGGTCGGAGGCAGCGGCCATGTCAGGTCTTTGCCGGTCCGGTAGTGAATCGGTCGATCAGTTCGTAGTCGAGTAGGAGGTTCCCGGTCCGGGGATTCCCGTCCAGGGTTTCGAACATCGCCTGAATCGCCGCCTCGCCCAGTGCCGCGATGCCGGTCACGATGTTGGAGTAGTACCACTGGCCGATATACGGCACGGCCACGATGATGTTGTGTTTCTTAGCTGTCGACGGCCCGCTTGCGTGCGGGTTAGCGCGTTTTTTCGCGATCTCCTGGGCCACGACTCCGGGCCCTCGTGAAAGGACCCGGGTTCGTGTTTGATCCGACTCGTCAGTCGACAGTTCGCGTTCTGGTCAGTGTTTATGCGGTCGCTGGGGGAGCACCGGTCGGTCCGTAGCTCTTGATCTTGTCGCGGTTGCCCCAGGCGCTACCCGACCACGAGGCGATATCGGTTCCGACGGCGAGAACGATCCAGAACCAGTCGAAGCCCGTGACTCCCAGAGGTGCCACGGCCACATACATCAGCGTCGTCCACGGCGCTATGAGGAAACCGGCCAGCGGCCAGAGAAAGGTGGAGAAGGCCGCCTCCCACCGTGCCGGCTGGAGGAGACCCCAGACGAGTATGGCGAGACGAGGGCCGAATAGGACCAACGTGGAGAACAGGCAGCACATACGAGCAATCCCTTCGTGAGATTTGTCGGCCCCAGCCGAACCGGTTGAAAATTCTCAGAGGGACACTACTCGCTCGAAACGGACCCTGCCCCGAAGGCCGGAGCATCGGCCCTCACTCCCCCGGGCCTTCTGCCACCGGTCGGGAGCTTCGGCCCATCTCCCTGACGAAGTTACCGAAAATGGCCGCAGGCGAAGTGAGAAGCCAAAGGACCATGAACTGGAGTACACCGAGCGAACCCCAAAAGATGTTCCCGATGGCGAGTATGGCGAGAATGCCGTTCGTGGAAACGAAGATTCGCAGGGACAAAGCGTCCCACACGGCGGGGTCGGGACGTCGGACCCGCCAAATGTCAGAGACAACCAATAAAAACACGAACGCCGAACCGACGCGGATTGTGGTGGCATCGCTCTGGGAGAAGCTGTAGATCGGAACCAGGGCGAGGCACAGAAAGGCGATTGAAAACGCATGTCGAACGATGGTCTTGACCCGCCAGAGGTTGATCGGGTCCCAGCCTGAAGGGTCGTCCCGGAGCCAACCGATGACCGCACCGAAGCCGGCGAGGCTGACAGACAAACTGGCGATGGTGGTAAAGAACGGCTGGGCTTCCACAGCGCGGAATTGTACCTGTTCCCGTTATGCGAAATCGGCAACTCAAGCCACGTGCTTCGACATTCTGCCCGGGGCGTAATCTGCAATGAGCCCTCGGGGGGGGCACTCTCAGATTATGGACGGAAGGCGATTTCCTCCATCAGTCTCGTCCGGAACTGCTGTCCCAATTCGGATGCGAACTGCGACGCGGCCAGGTCGAACCAGTTTCCTTCCGACGGGCACAGTGCGCCGTCGAGTTGGGCACCGTTGGCCGGGTCTTCCAGATAGACCCCGGTGAGGAATCCCGCACACCCGCTGATCCCGAGTGAGGTGTGGCCAGGCTCGTCCACCGTGAGGAGGGCCGAATTGGACAGCAAACCACGAGCCGTCACCGCTCCTTCATATCTGGTGGCGGGGTCATACAGGTTTCCAATGACGAGAACCGGGTTGGAAGTCGAAGTCGCGAACGGACCTTTATAGACATCATCGTCGAAGCTCGACCAGACGGCGCACGGAGACGACGCCCACGTCCACAGCTCGCCGAAGATCCCGAACTCGGCTGTTGCCTGCTTGCCGGTCTCAAACCACACGTTGTGGCCCCTGGGGTTGGTGGTGTCTTCGCAGGCCACCGCCGGGAACCCCTCGACAAAGTTCGGGTATCTTCGCTCCTCGCGTCTTTGCGAAAGTCCGGTCGCCTCCTCCATTACCACACGCGCCGCACCCAACGCCGCCGGGTTGGCCTGAGACTCGAGGAATACGAGGAACTCAGCCGCCGCGGCGTAACCGAACGGGTTGTACAGGGCTCCCAACGTATCAGCGACCAGGAAGGAATATAGGTAGGGGAATGTTTCGCCGGTTTCGGGATCAGTGATCAGAACCGGCCCTTGCCGGAGGCGCTCGATAAGTAGGTCGTATCGGTTTGCGCTATCGGGCGCAAATGCGCAATTGCCCGGCCCGGCGGCCTCGCATTGTCTGAAGAACTCTTCAAGGGTCGTCTGCGCACCAGCATCGGATCGAAGCACGGTCGAGAAGGGCAAATCACCATCGAGGTTGGCCCACGCTTCCGGATCGAGTACTCCGTCAATCACCACGGCACCCACTTTGTCGGGGAACAACTTGGCGTAGGTCTGTCCCAGATAGGAGCCGTACGAGAGGCCGACGAAGTTGAGGCTGCTGTCACCTACCGCCTGGCGGAGATAATCGAGGTCACGTGCGACGTTGGCCGTGGACATATGGTCCCGAACGATCGTGCCGTTCCGGCGACACGATTTGTCGAGCAACTTATCGCCTTCGACGAACAGCGATACCTCCTCCTTGACCACGGGGAACGGAATCGGGGCGAAAACCTC
>DATDCF010000245.1:0-2406 GCA_036524475.1 Acidimicrobiia bacterium
AGTCAGACCTACCGCACGTATTGCGTCGATGTCATCGGAGAGGGAAACAAGAGCCGTCCCAGCCGACCCATCTCGTCGTTGGACGATTTTCTCGAGTGGTTCACCGAGCTCATCGACGCCCTGGGAATCGACGCCCTCTACTTAGTAGGAAACTCGTACGGAGGTTTCACAGCGTCCTACTTCGCCATGAAGCTACCTGACCGGGTGAAAAAGCTGGTGCTGATCGGCCCGGCATCGACCATCCACTCGATGACTCCGTTCATGTTCCACATGTTCCTGCCGAAGGGGCTGTATTTGGCGCTGCCCTGGCTGCCAGGTTCGGAACGGCTGATGCGCTCCAGTGTCGACTGGATGCATGCGGGTCTGCCCCACGACAAGTTGTGGGAGCCGCTGTTCTACGAAACCATGAAGCACGGCAAGTTGCTCAACAGGGTCTTCCCACGGGTCTACGACCGGGACGAGTTCGCGGACATCAGCGCTTCGGTGATGCTGGTCTTCGGTGACCGGGAGGTCATCTACGGCGATCTCGATTCAGCGATCGGGGCCGGGAAAGCCCTCATCCCCAATGCGAAGGTGGCCGTGATCCCGGAGGCACACCATATCGCGGCCCTTGCTCATCCTGAGGCGACCAATCGCGAGCTGATTCGGTTCTTCGCCGACTGACCGGAATTCGAATCCAGGTGCGTTGCGAAGCTCGAAGGTGTCTCTGGCCCTGGCCGTCACGCCAGGTGAGCCCGCCTGGTGGCCGTCAGCTCATCCTTGATCACCGACAGGAACGCCGAGAAGCGCTCGGGCGCCTCGAAGAGGTTCAGGTGTCCCGCACCCTCGAGCACCTCTAATCGCTTGCGCGGCGCCTTCA
This sequence comes from Acidimicrobiia bacterium, assembly GCA_036524475.1. Taxonomy (GTDB): domain Bacteria; phylum Actinomycetota; class Acidimicrobiia; order Spongiisociales; family ZC4RG35; genus MA-ANB-1. The sequence continues at coordinate 860 of DATDCF010000245.1, forward strand.
ATGCGTGGAACCAGCCCTGTATCTGCGCGAGATCGGTGATCCGGTCGAGCTCGCCGGCGAAAATGTACACGGGGACATCCACACTGGTGATATCGCGCAGGAAGTCGATCCTCTCTCCGAGTTCGGGCCAGATGATGTCCATCGAACGGGCCATGCCTTTCGTGAATCGGAGCTTTGTGAGGAGTGGATAGTCGGGCGCGAGCAAGATGGTGAGTGCCCAGCGCGTCAAGAAACGTGGATCACCCGAAACGCCGCCCAGCGTGCCGAGCCATCGCCGTTCGACTTCCACAGATGCCGTTCCACCGGGATAGCAACCACGCTCCGGGACGCCGATAGCCGAAAGGGCCCTTGTCGCCTTTTGATTCCCGATCCGGGTCGCCTCGGCGAGGGCCCATTGGTACGACGTGAGCTCTTGCCGGGCCCAGTTGACGACCTGCGATGCACCCACATACGCGTCGATTTGAGGCGCCACTTTCGACGCCATCAGCAGACCGAGGACGGTGCCGAATGAGTGGCCGACCAGCACGATTTGGTTGTCGGGAAACTCCGACCTCAAACGCCCGATGAGAGAAATCCCATCGTCGACGATGATGTCGATCGAAAGGTTCACCGGACGCCTCATGCCGTTGTACGAGCGGCCGGCGCCCCTCTGATCCCAATCGACGACGCACCAGTCGGACTCGAGTCTCCTCAGGTAGTGGCGACGAGGTCCGTACTCGGCGCCCCCAGGGCCACCGTGGAGAAAGAGAAGGATGGGTGCGGCACGTTCCCCTCGAACCGAAATCCACTGCCTCACACCGTTCAAGTCCAACTCGTTCCAACCGCTAGAGAGAGACACGCACACCTCCTCAACCCAGATTGGATCGCCCGCCGCTGCGGGGGTAGAGGCCAAGGTCACTTGTGATCTGACGCGCCGGTTCGGCGGATCTGGTCACCGGGCGGGGTGAGATACAACCACCGGCACCTCGGGTGAGGTTCTGTCGTGATGGGGAAGGGCAGTTTGCCTCTATCGGAGAGAGCGCAATCCGGACAACCTGGCCCTAGGCCAACAGAAAGGAGCCCTAATGACCAATCTCGCAGAGTTGGTTGCCGACGCCAAAGACACCCTCACCGTTGAAAGGGTCTACGGCGAGCCGTACCAGTCAGAAGGGGTCACCATGATCCCGGCAGCTTCGGTGCGGGGAGGGTTCGGCGGTGGCGAAGGTGAAGGATCAGAGGACACTCCCGCGGGTCGCGGTGGAGGGATGACCGTCTCCGCGCGCCCGGTCGGTGCCTATCAGATCAAGGGTGATCGAGTCACCTGGGTCCCGGCCGTTGACGTCAGCCGGATCGTCGTCATGGGCCAGATTCTCGGCATCATTGCCGCGCTGGTGATTCGCTCGATCGCGCGGAGAAAGAAGAGCTGACCGGCGTCACACGCCTCTAATGAAATGTTGCTTGGGACCCCAGGGTCTGGGATTGGGCGTCGTGCCTAGGAGTAGCCCCGCTTGAGCAGCATCACCGCCCCTTGGGCAAATCCCTCGGCCGGCGGGATATCGAACTCGAAC